>WGBN01000154.1 GCA_015494245.1 Saprospiraceae bacterium
ACCATGGACCCCGCCCTCGGATACCCGCCCGTAGAGCGCCTCCTCGAAGCTCGCAAGCAGGCCCTTCGCATGCAGGAAGAACTCAGCGCCTCCCTCAACCAGCGCTCCGACATCCTCGCTCCCCGCTGGCGCGAGCGCGGCCCCAACAACATCGGCGGACGCACGCGCACCATACTCATTGACCGCAATGACCCTTCCGGAAATACCATATGGGCCGGTGGCGTAGGCGGCGGCCTCTGGAAAAGCAATGACATCACAGCCGCCGACCCTCAATGGGTCAATGTAGGCGATGTGCTCGAAAACCTCGCCATAGGCTCTATGGCCCAAGACCCCAACAATCCTCAAATACTCTACGTCGGCACCGGAGAAGGATACCCCAATGCCGATGCCATCAGGGGTATCGGCATCCTCAAATCCTCCGACGATGGCCAAAGCTGGGACATCCTCCCCTCAACACAAAATACGACTTTCCGCTATACCCGCGGCCTGCTGGTACACCCCCAAACCGGCGATGTCTATGCCGCCACAACCCAGGGTCTGCATCGCAGCCAGGACGGCGGCCAAACCTGGACCAAAGTGCTCGGCTCCGGCCTCGGCACTTCCAATGCCTTCTACGACATCCTCTACGCCTCCAACGGCTACCTCATCGCCTCCAACAACAGCGCCGTATTCCGCTCCCAAACCGGCAACCCCAACGACTGGGAAAACCTTACCTCCGGCCAGGTCAGCAGCATGAGCCGCATGGAAGTAACCGTCTGTGAATCCAATCCCGATGTCATGTATCTCATAGGCGCACAGGGCGGAAGCGCCTCCAAAGTCTATTACACCAACAACGGCGGTCAAACCTGGATAGAACGCAACCGTCCCGAAATCAACGGCTCAGAGTTCACCAACGGCCAGGCTTGGTACGACCTCGACATCGCCGTCAACCCCTTCGACCCCAATCAGGTCATCGCCGGAGGCGTGCCCATCATGGTCTCCAACGATGCCGGAATCAGCTGGAATATCTTCGCCACCAACATGCACGTGGACCAACACAAAATCCTCTTCGACCCGGAAAAACCCAACGTCATCTACTTCGGCAACGACGGCGGCATCTATCGCTCCGAAAATGGCGCCGCAAACTCCGTGCAAGACAAAAACCTCGGCTACAACGTAACCCAGTTTTATGCCGGAGACCTGCATCCCGATACCTTCAGCAACTACTTTCTCGGAGGCACCCAGGACAACAACTCCCTCCAAATCGAAGCCGAAGGCTCAGAACCCGGCCCGGGCTACTCCGTCCGCGGAGGCGACGGCTTCTTCGCTCACATAGATCAAAACGAACCGCAATACCAGGTCGCCTCTTCCCAATACGGCAACTACAGCATCTCTACCAACGAAGGCGCCTCCTTTGGCGGGGGCGAAAGCTTCAACGGCTACTTCAACTGCCCCTCCGACTACGACGATGAGAGCAACATCCTCTACTCCCAAACCTTCGATGGCGATTTCTATCGCTGGCATATCCCCTCAGGCCCCAAAGAACTCGTCAGCTTTGACGCCAACCTCGCCGGTTTCGACATCTCTGCCATCACAGTAGATCCCAACGTGCCCAATCGCGTGTACTTCGGCTCCTTCAGCCCCGGAAAAGTCATTCGCGTGGACAATGCCGACCAGGGCAATAGCGTCGAAGTAGAAGTCATCCTCTCTTCCGTGGGAACCATCTCCTCCATCGCCATCGAGCAGGGAAATCCCGACCACATCCTCGTAACTTTCTCCAACTACGGCCTGGTGTACAACGTCCAGGAAACCACCAATGGCGGCCAAAGCTGGACCAATGTCGAAGGCAACCTGCCCGATATGCCCGTGCGCTGGGGAATGTTCAACCCCAACAACCCCCAACAAGCTATGATCGCCACCGAATTGGGCGTGTGGACCACCGCCCTGCTCGACGGAGCCAACACCGTCTGGGTACCCCCCATGCCCGACCACGGCATGCCCCTCGTGCGCACCGACATGCTGCGCTGGCGCACCTCCGACAACATCGTCCTCGCATCCACGCACGGGCGAGGCATGTTTACCACTGATGTCTTCTCCCCACCTACCCCACGCATAGAAGTACCGCTCATCCACTACGCCAACATGCCCCTCCACTTCGTGGGAGAAGCCTCCCTGAATGCAGATTCCTATGCCTGGGACTTCGGCGATGGCAGCACCTCCACAGAAGCCAATGCCTGGCACACTTACACCGATGTGGGTACCTACCAAATATCCCTCACCATCAACGGCAACCTGACCGAAACCAAAGAAATCAAAATCCTGCCCGAACACTCCATCCCCTACCTCCCGGGCGAAACGGAATACGGCGGCGATATCGAAGGCTTCACCGAACAATACGGCATGTACTCCGTCTCCGGCTCCGAATTCGTGCGCGGCAGCTCGGATTTCCTCTACAAAGACGGCACCCATAGCGGCGACTACGCCATCGTCCTCGCCCCCGACCAGGAATTCTACCAACCCAATACCGAAGCCTACTTCTACCTGCCCCTCTTCGACTTCTCCGAAGAAGGCCTCTACGAATTCAGCTTCTGGGGCAAATGGCGCACCCAGGGTGGCTTCGACGGCTTCCGCGTAGAATACCTCACAGAAGGCTCCGATACCTGGCAGGCCCTCGGAAATGACGTCTCCGAAAACTGGTACAACACCCACAACACCAACCTCGGCAATGCCGGCGCCTTCCCCCAGGGCACCCGCTACTTCTCCGGCGAAGACCCCTACTTCACCCGCTACAGCCTCAACATCAGCGAACTCGGCGGCAAAGGCAAAGTGGCCTTCCGCTTCGTCTTTAAATCCGACAACTCCGTGCAGTACAACGGCATCGTCATAGACGACATAGAAATTTCCGCCACCCTCGGCGAGCTCCACACCACCGTAACCCTCTGGGACGCCGCCTACAACGAAGCCTCCGCCACCCTCAGCTGGACCACCCAGCCCGAGTACTACTGCAAGGAATTCCACGTAGAACGCTCCATCAATGGAAAAGACTTCGAAGAAGTAGAAGTCATCCCCGCCACAGGCGGACTGACCTCCGCACCCCAATCCTACGAATACGAACTGCTCGCACAGCGCGACCTCTACTACTTCCGCCTGCGCGTCATCAGCGAAAATGAAGAATCCGGCCTCTACGAAGAGTTCTATACCCCCATAAAAGTCATCCGCCGGCGCATCGAAGACCTTCGCACCTACCTCGCCTTCCCCAACCCCTTTGCCCAAAGCTTCACCGTAAGCTTTACCGATGTCGTAAACGGCCCCGTCCAATACGCCCTCTACGACACCCAGGGCCGACGCATCTGGGAAGGCCTCGAAACCTTAGACGGCCAAACCTCCATAGACATCAGCCCGGCCAACATCGCCGAAGGTACCTACTTCCTCTACCTCACCATAGGCGAGCAAAAACCGGAAGTTATAAAACTCATGGTGGTGAGGTAGGGCTTCTTTAAAGACGCTCCTCCTTTGCGGTCCTTCGACTCCACTTCGTTCCGCTCAGGGCGACGCCCTTCGACTGCGCTCAGGGCGACGCTTTGCGAGAAACATTGACAAACAACCCATTGATTACGAACTGGCGCTTTATAGAACGCCCCCCTATTCCGTACGCACTTATGAAGAAGAAAAAGACTGACAACAAAGGATGGACACCAGCCCCCCGATTCAACCGATTTCACCGATTTCACCGATTCAACCAACCCTAAACCAAAAACTCAATACGCCTTAGCAAAAACCACCCTCCTCTTAGAAGGCTTCCCCGTAAGCACGCACTTACCTTCCTCTTCCTCCCCATCCAAAAGGATACAGCGAATCGTCGCCTTCGTCAGCTCCGAAATGCGCTTTTCCGTTTCGGTAGTGCCATCCCAGTGAGCCAGGATGAAGCCGCCTTTGTCTTCCAGCACTTCTTTGAAAGTCTCAAAATCATCCACCTTCGTGATGTGCTCATCGCGAAACTTCAGCGCGCGGCGGAAGAGGTTGTTCTGAATGTCTTCCAGCAACTGTTGGATGCGCTCCGGTAACCCCGCGAGAGGCATGGAAACTTTCTCAAAAGTATCGCGCCGGGCCACTTCCACCTCGCCTTTTTCCAGGTCTCTCATGCCGATGCCGATGCGCACCGGCACGCCCTCCAGCTCGTGTTGGGCAAACTTAAAGCCCGTGCGCTTGCTGTCATCGTCGTCGTATTTTACACCGATGCCCAGCGCCTTCAAATCGGCCATGATTTTTTGGGCCACCTCCGCAATTTCCGGCAGCGGTTTCGGAATGGGCACAATCACCACCTGTATGCGCGCCAGGCGGGGCGGCAGCACCAGACCGTGATCGTCGGAATGCGTCATGATCAAGCCACCTACCAAACGGGTAGAGACGCCCCAGGAAGTCGCCCACACGTATTCCTCTTTGTTTTCCTTATTCAAAAATTTGACATCAAATGCTCTCGCAAAATTCTGCCCGAGGAAGTGCGAAGTCCCTGCCTGCAAGGCCTTGCCGTCCTGCATCAAAGCCTCAATGGTATAGGTCTCCTCGGCCCCTGCAAAGCGCTCGTGCTCCGTCTTCACGCCCCGCAAAACCGGCATGGCCATGTACTCCTCCGCAAAAGTCGCATACACCTCCTGCATGCGCAAAGCCTCTTCTTCGGCCTCCTGCCTCGTCGCATGAGCCGTGTGCCCCTCCTGCCAGAGGAACTCCGCCGTGCGCAAAAACAAACGCGTGCGCATCTCCCAACGAACCACATTCGCCCACTGATTGATCAACAGGGGTAAATCCCGATACGACTGCACCCAATCCCGATAGGTATCCCATATAATGGTCTCCGAAGTCGGCCGCACAATCAGCTCTTCCTCCAAACGCGCCTCCGGATCCACTTCAATGCCGCTGCCGTCTGCCTTGTTCCGCAGGCGATAATGCGTAACCACCGCACACTCCTTCGCAAAGCCCTCCACGTGGTCTGCCTCCTTGCTGAAAAACGACTTCGGAATGAAGAGCGGGAAATAAGCATTCACATGCCCCGTCTCCTTAAACATCCGGTCCAACTCATCCCGCATCCGCTCCCAAATGGCATACCCGTTGGGCTTAATCACCATGCAGCCCCGCACCGCCGAGTGGTCCGCCAAACCCGCTTTCTTCACCACATCTATGTACCACTTCGAGTAATCCTCCGAACGAGGCGTAATTTCACGCTTAACTTTTGCCATAATTCTGTCGTTTTTAAAGTAGAAAAGGCCGCCAAACCCCCTGTTTTCAGGCCTTCAAAGCCCCAAAATGAAAACTTAGGAAAACTTTAACAACCCTCACATACAACTTTAAGTCGCTTTTAACATCAAAAGAAGCACAAAAGTAGTAATTTCGGGGTTAAATAAATGACAGGGAGTTTGACGATAACCAGCAAAATGCACCACCATGAAAAATATACTTCTTCTAACAGCGCTCTTTTTCTGTAGCCTTTCGGCAAATGTGGCCCTGGCTCAGGAATACGACGACCTCTACTACGACCCCGCCACCGACGGCGGCAGCACGGTCATCGTTACCGGTAGTGGAGATACCTACATCAACAACTATTACGACTCAGACGAAACGCAGGGAGAAACGGCCTATGGCTATGACGATGATGAGTACGAATACATTGAAGACTACAACGGCTACTACTACACCTCCCGCATCAAGCGTTTCCACAGACCCGTTTACGGCTTTAGCTACTATGACCCCTACTACATAGATGCTTACTACTACGACCCCTTTGCCTTCTCGCCCGGCATCACCATCCTGATCTACGACGACTACTGGTCCTATCGCTCCTGGAGACGCTGGCACAGATGGCATCGCCCCTGGTACTACAACAGCTGGGGCTGGGGCGGCTACTACACCAGCTACAACTATTATTACTTCGGTGGCCCCACTTACTATGGCGGCTGCAACAGTTGGGGATGGGGCAACTACTACGACCCCTACTATGGCAACTATTACTACAACAACTATTACTACCCGCCTTCCTGGGGCAATGGCAATACCTACGTAACCAACAACAACTACTATTACGGCGCGCGCCACAAAGGCAGCAGCAAGGAGCCTCGACCGCCCATTCGCCGCAATGCCGTACAGGAAGACCCCCTTACCGGAGGTTCTTCCCTCACACCGGTCAGCACGGCTGAACGCAAGCGCACCGCCCCCACCGAGCGCAACAACACCGGTGGCATCCGCCCCACAGCGCCCGATGATCGCAGACAAACAACTCCTGCAGAAAATACAGACAGAGCAAACACCCGCGAAGTGCGCACGCAGCCCATGCCCGATCGCCCGCAAGAACCTGCACGCACACAACCCGCACGGAGCAACACAAGCCCCACGCGCACACAACCTCAACGGGCACGAGGCAACACAACGCCCCAACGCACTCAACCCGCTACACCGCGCAACAACCAACCGCGACACAATACCCGTCGCCACGACAATCGAGCTCCCCAAAGCGCCCGCAGCGGAGGAAACAACTCACGCGCTTCCCGCTCCTCGGGAAGTTCCCGCTCTTCCCGCTCTTCAAGCAGCGCTCGCAGCGGACGTTCATACCACTCTTCGGGCAGCGCCCGCAGCGGAAGCAGCTCGCGCTCTTCCCGCCCCTCAAGCAGCGCCCGCAGCGGAGGATCGCGCCCTTCCCATTCCTCAGGTAGCGCCCGCAGCGGAAGCTCGCGCTCCTCTTCTCGCTCCTCCGGAAGTTCCCGCTCGCGCTCCGGCAACAGCTCGCGCAGACATCACTAATCTTTACAAAACCAATTTGGCCGGTACGATGCACTCGTACCGGCCAAATGTCTAAATAGACAATTGAACCATGAAAACCCGAATTTTCATTGCTATACTTATGTCTTGGGCCCTCACAAGCACTGCCCAGACATCCTACGAAGCCCTGCGTAACTCCATCTTCACCCCCCAGGGCACGGCCCGCACCATAGGCGTCGGCGGCGCTATCGGCGCCTTTGGCGCAGACTACACCACCATCTACTCCAATCCCGCCGGACTGGCATCCTTCAGGCGCTCTGAATTTACCCTCAGCCCCAAGTGGCTGAGCGCCACCACCGAATCTCAATTGCAAGGCGGCAATCCGGAAGAAAACTCCACATACATCAACCGCAACAACAAATTGCGCCTCTCCAATGTAGGCGTAGTAACCGCCAACACCTCCTCATCCAAAGACTGGACTGCCGTGAATTTCGGCATGGGCATCATCCGCCTCGCAGATTTTGACCAGAAATACTACTTCGAAGGCAGCTCCGAAGGCTCCATCACCGGCCGCTTCATCGAGCTGGCCGATGGCTCCGGCCCCTCTTCCTTAGACCCCTTTGAAGCAGGCCTGGCCTACAACACCGGAGCCATCTACAACGCCAACGAAGACAGCACCGTCTATGTCTCCGATTTCGTCCAGGGCGATATCGTCCCCAAAGGGCAAAGCGTAAAAACCAACGGCGGCATCTCCGAACTCGACTTCGCCCTCGCAGCCAACTACAAAGAAAAATTGCAAATTGGCGTAACCCTCGGCATCCCTTTCCTCCGCTACAGCGAAAACAAATCCTATTTCGAACGGGACGAAAACGACGACATCAAGTACTTCAACGAACTCACCTACGACGAAAGCCTCAACACCATAGGCACCGGCTTCAACCTCAAACTCGGCCTCATCCTCAAACCCGTACACGCAGTGCGCTTCGGCCTCAGCGTACACACCCCCACTTTCTTCAAGCTCAACGACACCTACAGCAGCAGCATGACCTACGACTTCACCCTCAACGGTAGCGACAACTTCTACGAAGACAGCTCGCCCGACGGCTATTTCGAGTACAAACTCCGCACGCCCTGGCGCTTCATCGCCAGCGGTGGCTTTCTAATCCAAAAAATGGCCTTCCTCACAGCCGAAGCCGAGTGGGTGGATTACAGCAGCAGCTTCTACTCCTTCAAAAACGCCAGTGCCGAAGACCTTGCCTACGAACAGGAGCTCAACCAACAAATCGCCGACAAATACTCCTCCGCCCTCGCCCTCCGCTTCGGAGGCGAATTCCGCACCGGCCCCGCACGCCTGCGACTTGGCTACAGCACCGTCTCCTCCCCCTACAAAAACTTCAACAACACCTCCGATGCCATCCACGCCGGCATCGGCATCCGCACCAAAAAATTCTTCTTCGACTTCGCCTACGTCCTCTCTACCTACGCAGAGGCCTACTTCCCCTACGAAACAGCCCTCT
>WGBN01000155.1 GCA_015494245.1 Saprospiraceae bacterium
ATGGCGGGCCTCCCGCTCTTCATAGACGTCTTTCATGTCATTCCACAAATCCTCCCAGTTGTCCTGACCCCATGAAAAATCCCGTTGGAATTCGGGAACTTTATATTTTTTCCCGTTTCCCAACAACTCCTGGAAGGTTACCGTCTTAGAATCAAAGACATTTTTCATAATGGCAAATATACATCCCTCTTCTCAACCCTCCAAACAAAGTCCTGAATTTTCATCCTCTCCTCTCCCGCGACCTCTTTTCTTAACGCTCCTTTCCGTATCTTTGCAGCAAATCCCGCCTCTATGAAAACGACCACTGCGAACATCAGCAAAACCCTCCTGAAGAAGGCCTTCCGGCTCATGGCTACGGCCAAGGCCATGACCGAAATTTACGAAGAAAACCAGCGACTGACTTCCAAATACGTACACGCCACTTCGCGAGGGCATGAGGCCTCCCAACTGGCGCTGGCCCTGCAGCTCAAACCCTACGACTGGGTCTCGCCCTATTACCGCGACGACTCCATCTTGCTGGGCATAGGCATGAAACCGCGCCAGCTCATGCTGCAACTGCTGGCCAAGCGGGACGACCCCTTCTCAGGGGGCCGGCTCTACTACTCCCACCCCTCGCTCAAGGAAGAGGACAAACCCAAAATTATCACCCAAACCTCTGCCACAGGCATGCAGGCCATTCCCGCCACCGGCATCGCCATGGGGCTGCGCTATAAGGAAACCGCCGGCCTGGCCGACAAAAACGAAAAGCAAAGCATCGTCGTCTGCTCCATAGGCGATGGCGCCATGACCGAAGGCGAAGTCTCCGAAGCCCTGCACATGGCTGCCCTCAAAGAGCTGCCCGTCCTCTTTTTCGTGCAGGACAACGACTGGGACATCTCCGCCCATCACGACGAAGTACACATCCAAACGGCCTACGATTTCAGCAAGGGTTTTCCGGGCATCGAAGCGCACTCCATAGACGGCTCCGACTTCATAGCCACCTATTCTCTGCTGCAGGACATCATCAAAACCATGCGTAAAGAGCGCCGTCCCTTCCTCTTGCGCATGGAAGTACCTCTGCTCAACCACCACACCTCCGGCGTGCGCATGGAGTGGTATCGCGATGACCTCGAGGAGGCCCGACAACGCGACCCCTACCCCCGCCTGCGTGCAGATTTGGCGAAAGCCGGAATCTCCGAAAAAGAAATCCAGGACATCGAAAACACCGCCCGCGAAGAAGTCCGGGCCGATTTTGAATGGGCCCTCGCTCAACCCGACCCCAAACCGGAAGACCTCTACCTCTTCGACTTCGCTCCCACTCCCATTACAGAAGAAAAAGGCCAACGCAGCCCCCAAAACGGTGAGGAAAAAGTCATGGTGGATTGCGCTCTCTTCGCTGTGGAAGAAATTTTGCGAAAGCATCCCGAAGCGCTGCTCTACGGCCAGGATGTGGGCCGGCGCCTCGGCGGCGTATTCCGCGAAGCAGCAACCCTGGCACAAAAATTCGGCGACCACCGCGTTTTCAACACGCCCATTCAGGAGGCATTTATCGTGGGCAGCACGGTGGGCATGTCGGCAGCAGGCCTGAAGCCCATCGTCGAAGTGCAGTTCGCCGATTACATCTGGCCCGGGCTCAACCAACTCTTCACAGAGGTGAGCCGCTCTTACTACCTCTCCATGGGCAAATGGCCGGTGCAAATGGTCCTTCGCGTGCCCATCGGCGCTTACGGCCGCGGCGGGCCTTACCACTCCAGCAGTGTAGAGAGCGTTGTTACTAACATCCGCGGCATCAAGGTCGCCTACCCCAGCAATGGCGCCGACCTGAAGGGCTTGCTCAAAGCCGCGTTTTACGACCCCAATCCGGTCGTCATGTTCGAGCACAAGGGCCTCTACTGGTCAAAGGCCCCCGGCACCGAAGCAGCCCGCTGCATCATGCCCGATGAGGATTATGTAGTGCCTTTCGGCAAATGCAGAACCGCCCTGCAAGCCTCCGAGGCCGAGCTGAATACCGCGCTCGTCGTTACCTACGGCATGGGCGTGCACTGGGCACTGAATGCCGCCAAAAACTTCCCCGGCCAAATCGAAGTACTCGACCTGCGCACCCTGGTACCCTTAGACGAAGAAGGCATTTACGAAGCCGCACGCCGCCACGGCCGCATCCTCGTCCTGACGGAAGAACCCGTCAACAACACTTTTGCTCAAAGCGTGGCTGCCCGCATCCAGGAAAATTGCTTCGAGTACCTCGACGCCCCCGTGCGCACCCTCGGAGCCGAAAACCTCCCCGCCATTCCCCTCAACGAGACCCTGGAAGCTACTATGATTCCCTCGGCAGAAAAGGTTGGGAAAGCGCTGGAAGAATTGTTGAGGTATTAAGGGTGTTTTCTATCAATGACACGGCGCGGGCACGGCGTGGACACGGCGTGGACACGGCGCGGACTGAAGTCCGCGGTACTTTTGGCGAGCTGAAGCTCGCCCAACTCCAACGCTAAACGCTAAACACTAAACACTAAACACTAAACGCTAAACGCTAAACGCTAAACGCTAAACACTAAACCCTAAACGCTAAACACTAAACACTAAACACTAAACCACAAAAAACC
>WGBN01000156.1 GCA_015494245.1 Saprospiraceae bacterium
AACTCCGGTGACTTCGACAACGCAAGGTTAAGAACGATAGAATAACTTATTGCGCTCAGCCACCGGAGTTGAAGGGTGTGGAGTAAATTAACTCCGGTGGCTTCGACAACGCAAGGTTAAGAACGATAGAATAACTTATTGCGCTCAGCCACCGGAGTTGAAGGGTGGGGGGTAAATTAACTCCGGTGGCTTCGACAACGCGGGATTAAGTACCATAAACCAACACCCTTCCCCCAGCCCCGGTGGCTGAGCGCCGGAAACACAAGCTCAGTCCTTAGCTAAACCTTGTCGAAGTTACCGGGGCTGGGGGAAGGAGCCATTCCGTTAAATCTTAGTTAAGTAATGGCCCAATTGAAACGCAATGCTTTACTTTGCCGTTTCTTTTGTGACTTTTGCCTTATATGGTGGATTGAGAACCACTTGTTTTGAAAAACCAAATTGTATTGACTATGACTTACTCCATTTTGAAAGCGATCAAGCCGCTTAGCCTGGCGCTTGTTTTCTTCGCCATGGCTTTTGCCGCACCCGTCCAGGCTCAGCGCATTGCCACGGTGGACATGAACACCATCCTCGAAAGCATACAGGAATACCAGGATGCTCAAAAGGAACTCGACCGCATCGCGGCTACCTGGCAGCAAGAGGTTGCCAAGATGTACGATGAAATTAAGAGCATGTACAACCGCTATCAGGCCGAGCAAGTTCTTTTAAGTGACGAAGAACGCAAGCAGCGCGAAGATGAGATCATGGAAAAGGAACGCCAGGTACGCGAGTACCAGAAAGCCAAATTTGGCCCTGAAGGCGAGCTCTTTCAGCGCCGCAAAGAGTTGGTGCAGCCCATCCAGGACCGCGTCTATGCAGCCATTGAAGAATACGCCAATGAGCGTGGCTATGATTTCATCTTTGATAAGAGCTCTACGGCAGGGCTTATTTTCAACAATGCCGAGTACGACATCACCGATGAAATTCTCAAAAGGCTGGGACAATAAAAAAATAGAAGTGCAAACTGCCTGCGCGTAGTCTGCACTTCTTTTTTTGTACCTTTGCACAAATTTTGAACTGAAAAAACATACCATGAAGACTTTTTTGAAAACAGCTATGCTGTCTTTTCTTTTCTTGTTTGCCTTCCAACAGGCAGATGCCCAGCTTAAAGTAGGATACATCAACTCTGCAGACATTTTGGCAGATATGCCCGATGTCAAGCAGATGCAATCGAATTTGGAAGGCCTCCAGGCCCAACTTCAAAAGAAAGGGCAGCAGATGATCGCCGAATACCAACAAAAAGAACAGGATGCCATCCAGCGCAAAGAGCGCGGGCTGTTGCCGCCTGCGGAAGAAGAAAAAATCCTTCAGGAGTTGCAAGCCAAGCAGGAAGAAATTTACAACTTCCAAAATGAGATGCAACAGAAACTGGCTGAAAAAGAGCAGGAACTCTTAACGCCCATCCTGGACAGGATCAATACGGCCATCCAGGAGATTGCCAAGAGCGAAGGTTATGCCTATATCTTTGACCTCAGCTCCGGCGCTATTCTCTATGCCGATGAGAGCCTGGACCTCACGCAAAAAGTCAAAGCCAAACTCGGCTTATAATTCATAGAAAATAAAAGGCCGGCTGCAAGGCAGCCGGCCTTTTCCATTTATGAATAAGGCCCAAAGACCCATCGGTATTTTCGACTCCGGTATAGGTGGCATGACGGTTGCCCGTGCCATTGCCCAACGCCTTCCCCATGAACAGCTCATCTATTTCGGAGATACAGCCCACCTTCCCTACGGCGATAAATCTGCCGATGCCATCCGTTATTACGCCCTCAAGATTGTCAAGTACCTGCTGGAGCAGGACTGCAAGATGATCGTCATTGCCTGCAACTCGGCTTCCACGGCGGCTTATGGAGTGCTGCTGGAATTTTTCAAAGAACAGGCGCTTTTTGTCAATGTGGTTGACCCCCTTGTAGAAGCCGCTGCTGCCGAAAATTTCTCCAAACTCGGGCTCATCGCTACCAAAGCTACCGTCCATACCGGCGTCTATGAACGCCAGATGAAACGCTTACGCCCCGAACTGGAACTGGTCTCCTTACCCACACCCTTGCTCGCCCCCATGATCGAAGAAGGCTTCATCCACGGGAAGATCAGTCAAACTGTGCTCGAGACGTATCTCTCCCATCCCAGTCTTCAGGATATAGACGGTCTGCTCCTCGCCTGTACGCATTATCCACTTATACGCCCGCAAATAGAAAATTTCTATCACGGCTCCGTAAAAATTCTTGACTCCACTGATGTAGTCGCACAAAGCGTGGAGAAACAGCTTCAAGCCCAAGGGCTTCTGGCTACCGGAAACGAAGCCAATCACCGCTTTTACGTATCAGATCATACCGATTCCTTTGAAAAAACCACTAAGCTCTTTTACGGTAGGGATGTACATCTGGAACACCTGCCCATCTGGTAAAAAGAGTATTCGCCGGCGATTACAGAAAAAACTCTTGTTTAGACGAGTTGACAACGACCTTTAAATAAGTAAAATGCTTATCTTTGGCCTATAGAATGGGGACCGCATTTAGTACAATCCTCTTTCAGTAGGCACAAGATGTTCTATGCAGAGGCTTGCCCATCTGAAAGCAGGCGTACAAAAGAGATGTTAACTACAGACAAAAAACCAAAGATTTAATTATGACTGAAAATGGCATCTACAAAAGCATTTCCGAAGCACATCGCTCAGGTAAAAAGCAAATAGCCATGTTGGTTGACCCCGATGGGCTAAGCCCGGCGGCCTTAGAAAAGCAACTCCTCCTCGCTAAAGAAGCTCCCGTTGACTTTCTCTTTCTGGGTGGAAGCCTGATTTGGGAGGACAAACTCAATGCCTCTGCCAGCCTCATGCAACAAATCTGCCCTCACATACCACTCTTGCTCTTCCCCGGCAACCCCACCCAATTAAACGAAAAAGCAGATGGCGTACTCTTCCTCTCGCTAATCTCCGGCCGCAACCCCGAACTACTCATAGGACAACAGGTCGTAGCAGCCCCTCTACTCAAAACAATGGACATAGAGGTCATTCCCACCGGATACATGCTCATAAAATGCGGCTCTACCACAACTGTAGAATACATCAGCCAAACCATGCCCATACCCTACAACAAACCCGAAGTCGCAGGCTGCACCGCTTTTGCCGGCGAATTGCTCGGCCTCAAACTCATCTTCATGGATGGCGGCAGCGGTGCCGACAAACCCATCTCCACCCAAATGATCCGCACCGTATCCGGCACCATCAGCATCCCTCTACTCGTGGGCGGCGGCATACGCACGCCCGAACAAGCCTCCGCAGCTGCAACCGCAGGCGCCGATATCATCGTCGTCGGCAACGCCTTTGAAAAAGACCCCTCACTCATCAAAGAACTCACGGAAGCAGTGCATGGATTGAGCGTTGAAAGCTGAGTGTTCAATGTTTAGCGTTTATTGATTAGTGTAAATTATATATTGTTAAAGACAATTCCACAAA
>WGBN01000157.1 GCA_015494245.1 Saprospiraceae bacterium
ATATAAAGGTTTTGTCTTCAATTGTCCAAAAAAAATCCTTTTTTTTAAAAATTAATGGGTGCCATTTCGCTCCAACTATACCAAAAGTTGCTATTTTTGTGTCGCTTCCTGCACCCATTCAACACATAACTGCTTGATAATCAGAACTTTGCGCATGTAGGCTCCATACATGCCTCAGAAAACACCTTTCCATGAACAAGACGAGGTATTTTTTTGCTTTTTCGCTCTGTTTTGCCTGTTTTGCCACCATTTTCTCAAGCATTCATGCCTGTACCTATGCAAAACAGCCACCTATAGAGCCCAATATGGCTTGCGATACTCTGATGCCCACCTATGTAAATGACGTAAAACCCATCATTGATGCCAACTGCTCTTATCCGGGTTGTCATGCAGCGGGCTACCAATCCGGCGATTTCACCACTTACAGCGGCATGAAATCGCGCTTAGACGGCGGCCAGTTTCAATTGCGGGTGCTGCAAATCAAAGACATGCCTCCCTCCTATGCCTCCGGCCCCAAGGAATTGACGCCCGAAGAATTGGCCATACTCGAATGCTGGCTGCAGAACGGATACCCTGAACAATAAGATTTTCAACACCTCAAACCATGAAACAAAAGCTACTTCCCGCATTTGCGCTCTGTGTCTTCCTCTCCGGCCTTCAGGCGCAGGAATTGATTTACAAAACCTTTAAGGACACGCGCATCATCAACACACACTCCATCGAAACGCTGGGTGCACATAAATTAGACTTCCGCGTTACGCACCGCTTTGGCGACATGCTCGGCAGCAATGGAGGATGGAGCAATTTCTTTGGGCTGGAAAACGCCTCCGACATCACCATCGGCCTTGAATACGGCATTTCGGACCGCCTGATGATCGGGCTTTCGCGGGCCAAAGGCTCCTCTGTTTCTGACCGCAAGCAATTGGTCAACGGCCTGATTAAGTACCGCATTCTGCGGCAGATGACGGAAGAGGCCCCCTTGTCTTTGACCTTTGCCGGCGGCAGTTCCTTATCTACCATGCCCAAAGTGGAAGGTTCGGAGGGCATCAACGCCTTTCCCAAATTTTCACATCGCTTTGCGTTCTTTGGGCAGCTCCTGCTTGCACGGAAGTTTTCTGAAAAACTCACCCTCCAGCTTTCGGGCACCATCGTACACCGCAATCTGGTGCGGGACGAAGAATCCAACGACACTTATGCTGTAGGGCTGGCCGGGCGCATTCAGGCCAACAAGGTTGTGGCCCTTATTTTCGACGGCCAACTGCCATTGAACGGCTATGCCAGTCCTTTTAACAACAACAGCCACTTCCCTTCCTTTGGCATTGGCGTAGAATTCGACACAGGCGGGCACGTCTTCCAAATCAACCTGACCAACAGCAACGGCATCATGGAGACGGACTTCCTGCCCAACACCACCGGCAATTGGGCCAAAGGGCAGTTCCGCCTCGGTTTCACCATTTCGAGATTGTTCAACCTGTAAGACCATGAACAAAGCACTTCTCTTGTGGCTGCTCGCAGCCTCCTTGCTCTTTGCCTTACCGGCCCTGCAACAGGGCCCCGAGCCGACGCTCCTATCTGATGACATGCCGCTGTCGGAGCTACTCACTCAGCTCGGCGAAGCGCCCGCCATACACCAGGCCCGTCTGGATTTGCCCGGCGTCTCCGTAGAGCGGGGCCGCGAGTTGGCGACTATGGGCTATACCACCATGCCTTCCGGCAAACGCAGCAAGCGCATCAGCCGCTACTTCGTATGTACGGCCTGCCACAATTTGGAGCGCGAAGACCCTGACCTCAGCCGCTCCGACCCCCAGGCCCGTCTCGAGTACACGACCAAACACGGCCTCCCTTTTCTGCAGGGAACAAGCCTCTACGGCCTGGTCAACCGCCGCACCTTCTACAACGGAGATTACGACAAAAAGTACGGCGATCTGGTGAAACTCGCCCGCAACAACCTGCGTGCAGCCATCCAACTCTGCGCCGTAGAATGCTCTCAGGGCCGCGAACTGGCCCCCTGGGAAGTGGAGTCCCTGCTCGCCTATTTCTGGACCATCGAATTGAAAGTGAGTGATTTGGGCCTTTCGGCAAATGAAAAACAGGACATAGAAAACGCCCTCAAAGGCAAAGGCGACAAGCAGCAAGCCCTGCAAATCCTCCACAGCCACTACCTCTCAGGCTCGCCGGCCACCTTCGTGGACCCGCCCGAAAACCGCAAAGAAGGGTACCCCATAGAAAGAGAGCCCGACCCCCAAAACGGACAACTCATCTACGAAAACAGTTGCCTGCACTGCCACCTCAACCAACGCTTCTCACAATTCAATCTCGACCGCAGTGAAGATTCTTTTCGCTTCCTGAGTAAACATATCAGCCGCTATTCCCGTTATTCCATATATCAGGTGATTCGTTACGGAACTACGCCGCTTCCGGGAAAAAAGGCTTATATGCCCCATTACCCGCTTGAAAAAATGAGCAACGAACAGGTAGAAGACCTGCGCGCCTTCATCGAATGGCAAGCAAGTTTGTGATATATTTTAACTTTAATCCCCCAGCTCCCTCCCATGAAGAACCGATTCTGGGTCATTCTCGGCATGCTTATCACACAGCTTCTGTACCTGCAGGCACAGGAAAAGCCGGAGGACAGTGGTTCCGGTATCCTGGCACAACACTATTTTCAGGACCGCCTCCTCCTGCTCTTTGCCGACAATGCCGGCAAAGCCAAGCTCGAAAAGCAAATCCAGGCACTCAATGCACGCCCCACCGACCTGATGCTCCGCAGACTCCTCATCTACGTCATTACCCCTCAGGGCATCACCTACCCCAGTGGCGAACAACACAGCGCTGAAGAAAGCCGGCAACTTTGCGAAGAACTGTCCCTGCAGCTCAACGGCTTCACCCTGCTCCTCATAGACCTCAACGGCCAGGAAAGCCTGCGCAGCAATACACCCATCCCGGCCGAAAAACTCTTCCTCCACATAGACTCCACCCCCCTGCGACGAAGCGAAATGCTGGATTCCATACTCCAGGAGATGGGGGGGGAATGACCCCCCCCCCAAAATGTCAAATACTGGCCTCTTGATAAATTTTACCGGAAAAAGATGCGGGGTTTGTGGGGAAATTTGTATTATTGTGCTTGATTACTCAATAGCGAAGTGGTTTGGACGGTTTGTACAGCCCAATCTCCCGGCAAAACACTTTGTGTTGGGGACATCTCGTTGTAGGAAGATAAGAAACCATAAACCTTTTTAATACCGATATGATGAAGTCACTCAAACTGCTTCTCCTTGCCTTGCTCTTTGGAATAGGCAGCATTCAGGCTCAGGACATTCA
>WGBN01000158.1 GCA_015494245.1 Saprospiraceae bacterium
TTATCTTTGTTTGACCAACTGCATAAAGCGATGAAGAACAGCACGATTTTCAATGTTCCCCTGTATTTTCTGATTTTTTTATCTCCGTTTTTGCTGTGGGCCCAGGAGCGGGAGCTCGATTTTACGACGCAGGCGGAGGGAGATGCTTTGCGGTTTATTCCGCAGATGCCGCCATTGCAGCAGATGGCGGGGGCGCCGCCTGCCTCCTGGAGGTATTACTGGGAGTTTGGCGACGGCACTTTTTCCTTTGAGGAGCAGCCCGTACATGCCTATGAACTTGGCGGGGATTATGAGGTTTTGCTGGCTGCTACGGCCTTGTACGATCATGGCAAGCCTCCGAGGGAAAAGCCGAAGAAAGTGAAGGCCAGTGGCAGTGGCTGGGCTTCATCTCAGCCCTATCCGCATGTGCTGAAGAAAAAGAAAGATGCCATAGGTCTTGCTGCGGTGCGCAATCCGCGCCCGGGGGAGACTTTTATTGTCATTCTCAGTTATCACAATCCTACCGATCGGGTTATAGATGGTCAGATTGCCTTTCGCTACAACGAGACGGCTTTTGGCTATGAGCTTTTCAGTTTTAAAGAGGCGCGCACGCATTACGGCGAGAGCCCTGCGGGGAGTTTGAGTACGCTCCTGCCCCGGCAGGAGCAGTCCTCTGTCGCTTATGCCTGTGCGGAGGGGGCTATGGCCGGGGAAGGGCTTTGCCCTTCGTTTGGAGAGCAGCTTTTTGGTAGCGGGCAGCATTTGCCGAAAGGCAGCGAAAATGATGTGTTTGTTTTGTCTTCTTCGGCTTACGCCAAATCCAATTTTGGCGATGCAGAGGGCTGGTATTTTCAGAATCTGCAGCCGGGCGAAACCCGCAATCTCTTTATCAGTTTGACACCTACGGCACAGATGGTGCAGGATACCAATGTGATCATTCACTTTGAGGCAGAGCTGACAGAGCAGGGAGGGCGCTTCAGCCAGACGGCTGATTTGGCGGTCTCCATCGTCTCTTCTCACGACCCCAACTATCTGGCTGTGGACAAACGCCGGCGCAGCTATCGCGGCATTCGGCATAAGAAGTTCAAGTACGAGGTGCATTTCCAAAACAATGGCGATGGCCCGGCCAACAAGATTCGCATCAGCGTGAATTTGCCGGAAGGCCTCAATCCCGAATCCATAGAGGTGCTCGACTATTATCCCCAATGCCCCATTTGCCCGAAAGGGCAGCCCATAACAGGCAGTTGCCTGGATACGGCTTTGTACGAAAACAGGGTGGAGTTTACTTTTCACAACATTTATTTGCCGGGCATTAAACAGGAAGGCGTGAGTCAACGCGATTCCACAAAGGGTTTTGTGCGATATGTGTTGAAGCCCGGAAAAAAGACCGAAAAGCGCAAGATGAAGAGCCGTGCGGCCATTTATTTTGACAATGATGCGCCCATCGTTACGCGGTCTGCCAAGACCTCTTTCAAGTGGGGTGTATCGCCGGGTTTTGTTGCGGCCCGGGCTTTTTATCCGGACACGGTGGGGCAGTGGCGCCTGGGATTTACGGCTGCGCCCTATAAGCCGTATAAGCCTTACTTTCAGTTTGAGATGTATGCGGGTGTGGGCTTTCGCCAAAAGAAGAACGAGTCGGTTACAGACACTGTGTCATTTATTTTGGCGGGGCAGAACTTTCAGGAAGACAGCCTTTTTTCCGTTGAGAAGAATATTACGACGGAGCGCTTTTCCATGGAATTTGTTCCCCTGCACCTGCGCTATAACCTGGGAGGCTTTATGGCCGTCGGAGGCGGAGTTTCTGTAGAATGGGCCCGCGAAATGCACGACGTAACAGCGGTGAGAACCCTCCAGGAAATCTGCTATGTGGATACAACTACGGGGATGTACATAGATTGTTTTCAGCCAAGTGTGCTTCCGCCAGCGGAGACTTCGCAATACAGCGCTGTTTCTTCTTATTTTGCTCCTTCGCTGTTTGGCGAGCTCAGTCTGGGCGCTGTGCGTGTAGGGCCGTCTGTGGGAGTCCGGGCTTATGTACCGCTATCGGATAAACGGAGGTTTTATTTGACGGGCTTTGCGATTTGGCGGTTTTAGAGGGAGGCCAAAAGCCTGAAGCTCTGCTTCAGGCTTTTGGCTGTGTTTTCAGGAAATTTATATCTTTGTCCATGAGCTTTTGAGCTTATGATTATTGAAACTTCAGTAGCGAGATGTTAAAATGGACACAAGAGACATCATTATCTATACAGATGATACGGGCCAAGTAAAGGTGAAAGCCTATGTACAAGCTGAAACTATTTGGATGACGCAAAAAACTATGGCAGAGTTGTTCGGTGTAGGTGTGCCGGCAATTTCAAAACACTTGAAAAAAATTTTTGAAACTGAAGAGTTGGTTGAAAAAGAGGTTGTTTCCATTTTGGAAATAACCACTCAGCACGGAGCCATTAAAGGGAAAACGCAAACGAAACCGGTTGCCTATTACAATCTGGATGCCATTATTGCCGTAGGCTATCGGGTAAATAGCAGGCAGGCAACAAAATTTAGGATTTGGGCCAATAAAATACTCAAAGAGTATATCATCAAAGGGTTCGTTCTTGATGATGTGCGTTTGAAGCAGGCTAAAGCTGTTTTTGGTAAAGATTATTTTGACGAATTGCTTGAGCGCGTTCGCTCCATTCGAACAAGTGAACGGCGTATTTATCTTAAAATCACTGATCTTTTTGCAGAATGTAGTATTGATTATGACAAGGATTCGGAAATTACAAAAGAGTTTTATGCAACGGTTCAAAATAAATTCCATTATGCCATAACCGGTCAGACAGCTGCAGAAATCATCTATGCCAGGGCTGATAAAGATAAGCCAAATATGGGGTTGACGACATGGAAGAATGCTCCCAAAGGCAGAATACTTAAATCTGATACAGCAATAGCCAAAAACTACCTTTCTGAAAAAGAGATCAAAAGGCTTGAAAGAACTGTTTCGTCTTATTTTGACTATATTGAAAATCAAATAGAAATTCGCAAAGAGCAAAACCGGCCTTTTTCCATGCAAGAGCTAGCGAAAAGTGTTAATAAATTTTTAGATTTTAATGATTTTAAAATATTGGAACACAAAGGAAAAATATCTCGTGAACGAGCATTGGATAAGGCGCATGCTCAATATGAGATGTTTAATAAGACGCAAAGAATTGATTCTGATTTTGAGCGGCAAATCAAAAAATTAAAAAAGAAACGATAAGGATTTTTTACCTGAATTTAACAGGCTTTGCGATTTGGCGGTTTTAGAGTGAGGGTAGGTAGTTTTTCAAAAAGGCATTCAACCCTGTCAGTTGCAGGCCGGGCATCTGCTGCCCCTCATCGAGGATGACGCAGCGATCTTCATGACGTTCAAGGAAGAAATAGGGGTCTGCTTCCAACTTGCTGCGGTCGCGTTCGTCTTCGAGGTCCAAGTATAAAAAATCACCTTGCAAATGCCTGGCAAGCGTGGTCTTTCCGGCCTGGCGGGGGCCGACTATACCGATGGCAGGGAAGTAGCTCAAAAGCTCTTCAATGCGTTTGCTAAGACTGCGTGGAATGTACTTTACCATGAAAATTGACAATTGGATTTCTATTTTTCATGGTAAAGATAGGGTTTTTGAGAGAATATGGGCTGTTTTGGGGCCGGTTTTATCCCCAATCTATGTGAATTGGGTGAAATAGGGAGGAGGATACGGATAAAATACAGATAAAATACGGATAAAATTTGGGTGAATGGAGAGCATGGCGTATCTTTGTATATGGATAAAATACGGATAAAATATGGATAGATACATTAGCAAACTGCAATTTGATTTTCAGACCAATCAGCGCATACTCAATCTGATTGCTGAAATTGACATGTATAAAGGCAAATGGGCTGCTCTTGAAAAGGGCGAGAACAGGTATTTGCGGGAATTGAAGAATATGGCTACCATAGCCAGTGTAGGCTCTTCAACGCGGATTGAGGGTTCTACGCTGACAGACAGGGAAATTGAGGAGCTTTTAAAGTCCGTCAGAATAAGCGCTCTTAAAACGCGAGATGAGCAGGAAGTAACAGGTTATTACGACACTCTGGAACTCATTTATGAGAATTATGAGCACATCCCGTTGTCAGAAAATTACATCAAGCAGTTGCATCAAAATTTACTGCGTTACAGCGATAAAGATATGCGACATCGGGGAGGTTACAAGGCTCTTTCCAACAAAGTGGTAGCAAACTATCCCGGGGGCATACAGAAAGTCATTTTTAAGACAACCGATGTGCATTTGGTTCAGCGTGAAATGAGTGATTTGATCCGGTGGACCAATGAGCAGTTTGCAAAAGGGGAGATACATCCTTTGATTGTTGTTTCGGTTTTTATTTATGAGTTTTTGTCTATTCATCCTTTTCAAGATGGCAATGGAAGGCTTTCGCGTTTGTTGACAACGCTTCTTTTGTTGCAAGGGGGCTATACGTTTATTCAATACATCTCTTTTGAGCACTTAATAGAGGAAACTAAAAAAGAGTATTATCAGGCATTGATGGAGGGACAGAAGAAAAGAGGCCGGACAGATGAAAATATATCTGCCTGGGTGCTGTATTTTCTTGAAAGACTGCACGTTCTAATTCGAAAGCTGAATGCGAAATACGATTTGTTTAAATCAAAAGGAGGCTATTTAAACCCGCGACAAAAAAAGATCAGGGCTTATTTGAAAGAGCATCAACCTTTGAAGTTGTCAGATATAGCAGATGCATTTAAAGAGGTGAATATCAACACACTTAAGAAAGATTTGCAGTATATGGTCAAAGAGCAGATGATCGGGCGCCTTGGCAAAGGTAAGGGGGTCGTGTACCTGTTGGAAGAGGAATAAGCAGGGGGGCGTCAGGGCAAGTTCACTATAGCCCCTTGCCTTTCCTTCCCCTCTCAAAACTCCGCATGCCCCGGATACCTCGGGAAGGCGATCACATCCCGTATGTTGCTCATGCCTGTAACGAACTGTACCATGCGCTCGAAGCCCAGGCCGAAGCCGGCATGGGGTGCTCCGCCGAATTTGCGCAGGTCGAGGTACCACTGCATTTCTTCTTTGGGGATGTTCATTTCTTCCATGCGTTGGAGGAGCGTGTCGTAGCGCTCTTCGCGTTGGGAGCCGCCGATGACTTCGCCTATGCCGGGGAAGAGCACATCCATGGCGGCCACGGTTTTGCCGTCGTCGTTGAGGCGCATGTAGAAGGCTTTGATGTCTTTGGGGTAGTCGGTAACGATGACGGGGCGGTCGAATTTTTTCTCCACCAGCCAGCGTTCGTGCTCGGCTTGCAGGTCGCGGCCCCATTCCACGGGGAATTGGAAGCGGCCTTTTTTGTAAGGCTTGGAGTTTTGCAGCAGGCGGATGGCTTCGGTATAGGTGATGCGCTCAAAGGGGTTGGCGATGACGAACTCCAGGGTTTCCAGCAGCCCCATGGGTCTGCGGTCTTCCTTTTTCATGTTGCGCTCTTCCTGTTGGATGCGCTTGTCGAGGAAGGCCAGGTCGTCGGCATAATACTCTAAGGCATAGCGTATGAGGTATTTGAGGAAATCCTCTGCGAGGTCCATGTCGTCTTTGAGGTCGAAGAAAGCCGCTTCCGGTTCGATCATCCAAAACTCGGCGAGGTGGCGCGGCGTATTGGAGTTTTCAGCCCGGAAGGTAGGCCCGAAGGTATAGACGCGCCCCAGGGAGAGCGCTCCGGTTTCGGCCTGCAATTGGCCCGATACGGTCAGGTTGGTGGGGTGGCCGAAGAAGTCCTTTTTCCAGTCTATGTGTCCGTCTTCCGTGCGCGGCGGGTTTTCGATGTCGAGGGTGGTAACGCGAAACATCTCCCCCGCGCCCTCTGCATCGCTGCCCGTGATGATGGGCGTATGCAGGTAGTAAAAGCGGTTTTCGTGGAAATACTTGTGAATGGCATGCCCCAGTCCGTGCCGCAGCCGGAAGACCGAGCTGAGCGTCTGCGTGCGCAGGCGAAAGGCGGCGTTTTCGCGCAAAAACTCCATGGTCATGCGCTTGGGCTGCAAAGGGTACTCGCTGAGCGGGTTGTCGCCGAGAATCACAATCTCCGAAGCATGCACCTCTACGGCCTGGCCCGCACCCGGAGATTCTGCCAGCGTGCCGGTAGCCTGCACACAGGCGTGAAAGCCGATGCGCTTCAGCAGAGCCTCATCCATTTTCTCCGGCTCAATGACAATCTGCAGCGATTGCGCCGTAGAGCCATCGTTCAAAGCAATAAAACGCTGGTTGCGAAAAGCACGAACCCAGCCCGATACGGTAACTTCTTCTCCTGTGGCAGCCGTTTGTAAAACGTCAGCGATGGTCTTCTTTGTTAAGCCCATGTTTTCTTTGGTTAATCTTTTTTCAAGTGGGCCCTGCCTTGTGTGGCGC
>WGBN01000159.1 GCA_015494245.1 Saprospiraceae bacterium
AGATGGCTTTGCGAATCCTTTGCATTTTTGCCCTCCCGCGCCCCCAGCCCCTAAAAGGGCGCCCACCCGCGAAAATGCAAAGGTGTTACCTTGACCGGAAAGAAATGGAGCCGAAGGGCGTTGCCCTGAGCGAAATTAAAACCCCGTTAGGGGTGACACCTTGGTAGCCCGGGGCGTAAGCCTCGGGTTTATATGGCGGAGTTAGCAACAGCCCCGTAGGGGCGGCACCTTAGTCGCCCGGGCGTAAGCCCGGGATTCACGGAGCAAAATTTTTGTCGCCGGAAAAAATTTCACCTACCTCCGCTGCTTAAAAAACCTAAGCAGTGCTTCTACATAAGAGTCTTCCGTACTTAAGGAGAGCTGGTCTGCAGAGGCTTTTTGGAAGGCCGTTTCGAAGCGTTGGCGGCTTTGGGCGAAGTGTTGGATGAAGGCTTCGCGATTTTTCTTTGAGGAGGTATCTAACCAGCCCGTTTGGCCCGTTTCGGTCTGGCGGATGCGCAGCAGGCCGGCGCGGGGTGGGTTTTGCTCGAAGGGGTCGTAGAGGCGCAGGCCGATGAGGTCGTGTTTGCGGGCGACGATGCGCAGGGGGTGCTGATAATCCTTTTCACAGAGGAAGTCGGACATGAGGAAGGCGATGCTGCGTTTTTTCACGACGCGGTGAAAGAACTCCAGGGCGGTGCCTATGTCGGTGCCGCGTCCTTCGGGCTGCAGGCCCAGCATTTCGCGGATGATGAGCAGGATGTGGGAGCGTCCTTTTTTGGGGGGGATGTATTTTTCGATGCGGTCGGAGAAGAAAATGGCGCCGGCTTTGTCGTTGTTTTGGGTGGCGGAGAAGGCGAGGGTAGCGCCGATTTCCGTAAAGAGGTCGCGCCGCAGGCCCTGGCCGGTGCCGAAGAAGGCAGAGCCGCTGACGTCTATGAGCAGCATGAGCGTCAGTTCGCGTTCTTCTTCAAAGAGCTTGACATAGGGGCTGCCGGTACGGGCCGTAACGTTCCAGTCAATGTCGCGCACATCGTCGCCGTATTGGTAGGCGCGCACTTCGCTGAAAGACATACCTTTGCCTTTAAAGGTGCTGTGGTATTCTCCGGAGAAGAGATTTTGGCTCAGCTTGCGCGTTTTGTACTCAATTTTGCGTACCTTTTTGAGGAGCTCTTTGGTGTCCATGCTATGAGGTTTGAGCTGTTTCCGACTGCTCAGGCGATATTATTGGGAGCGGCTTTGGCTCCGGCTGCAGGCAAAGATAGCCCAAATGCTAAGATTTCTCAAATGGCTGGCTGTGGCGTTGCTCTTATGGGCGTTGTACCGGCATTTTCAGGAGGCGGCTCGCGGGGATTTTTGGGAGAGCATGGCTGCGGCCTGGCAGGAGCGCCGGTCTCTTTTGCTGGCAGCGGCGGCCCTGATGCCTGTGAATTGGGGCTTGGAGGTACTCAAGTGGCGCGTTTTGATGGAGCATGAGGGGAAGTATCCGGCTTTGGGGCGTTCTTTCCGGGCGGTGATGACGGGTTTGTCGCTTTCTGTTTTTACTCCGGCCAGGGTGGGAGATTATTTGGGGCGCAGTTTGCAGGCAGGGCCTTTCGGCAAATGGCGTGCCGTTCGGGCTACTTTTCTCGGGTATCTGTTGCAGTGGCTGCTCATGCCGGCGCTGGGGCTGCCTGCCTGGTGCCTGCTCAAAAACCTCTTGCCGCTGAGCAATACGGCTGTGCCGGTGTTTTGGGCTTTTTCGCTTTTGCTGGCTGCGGCGCTCTTTCTGAGTCTGTCCCGCTGGCCTGTTCACAGATTGCTGTCTTTGTTCAAAAAACGGGATGTCCGCCTGCGAGATGAGGCTCCACATACTATGGGATTTGGCGAAAGCCTGAAAAACAAATTTCTTCTGCGCATGATGGCATTTGGCGAAAGCCTGCAAAAAATGCCTCTGCCCTCTGTGCAGCATTTGGCGAAAGCCTTCGGATGGGGCAGCGGGAGGTACCTGGTCTATAGCCTGCAATTGTTGTTGTTGCTGCGCTTTTTTGGCCTGCAAGTGGGTGTGCTGGAGGGGCTGGCGGGGATATGGCTGATTTTTTTGGTGCAAAGCGGATTGCCTCTGCCAGGCCTTATTAGCAGCACGGCTTTGCGGACGGAACTGGCCTTTTGGGTGTGGCCGGGCTCCGACCCTGCGGCGGTTTTGGCGGGGATGACGGCCTTGTTTGTACTAAATCTCGGATTGCCCGCGTTACTTGGAGCAGTATTTCTTGTCAAAATAAAGGAACATCACCAATGAACATGATTCGAATAAAGCATCCCTTTTTGCTCCTTAGTATTTTTGTTGCCACTGCTTTTGTCTGGATGAGTTTTCGTTTTCACCCGCTGCTTCCCGATTTTGAGCAGGAGCAGGTGGAGTACAATTCCTGTGCGATTTCCAACACCACTTTTGAAGGTGGGGAGGAGTTGGTTTACAAGATTTTTTACAACATGAATTTCGTCTGGATTCCTGCCGGCGAAGTGGTCTTTAAAGTGCAGGACCAGGGGGCCTTGTATCGCATTACGGCCCATGGCAAGACCTATCCCTCTTACGAGTGGTTTTTTACCGTGGATGACAATTATGAGTGCTATGTGGACAAGGAGACTTTGTTGCCGCGGGTATCTATACGCGACGTTCACGAGGGCAATTACACGGTCTTTGACCAAATGACTTTCAACCAGGAGAACTACACCATTCAATCCGTCAGGGGGCCATCCCGAACCGATATCCGCGAGCGCAACACCTACGAGTTGGACCGTTGTATGCACGACATTCTGTCTCTGCTCTACTTTGCCCGCAATCTGGATTTTGACAGCTACCGCAAAGGCCAGAAGATTGCCGTAGAGCTCTTCATGGACGGCGAAGCCTGGCCGCTGAACGTGGAATTTCTGGGCCGGCAGGACAACAAAAAGATTCACGGCCTGGGGCGTTTTGACGCCATTCAGTTTCGGCCGGAGACCATTGCCGGAGAGGTTTTCAGCGAAGGGACACACATGGACATCTGGGTTTCTGCCGATGCGAATAAGGTACCTTTGTTGATTGAATCTCCGGTATCGGTGGGCTCTATCAAGGCTGTTTTGAAGAGCTATAAAGGTTTGCGGCATGAGTTCAGCTCCAAGCGCAAGTAAGCGCAGTCCCTGGTTTTTCCTCAGTTTGCTGCTGGCGGTCTTTCTGCTCGGCATGTGGGTGATGAAGCGCTGGCTGATGCCCCGCGAGAGCAAGCCCGAAGAGCAGGCCGTCATCCTGGTGGATAAGCTGCAAAAAGTAGCCAAGCTGGTAACGGTGGAGGGCTATTTCATAGAGCATTACGATTATGGTGACCCGGACCCCGGGCCTTACTTCATAGGGCCTTTCATCAATTGGTCAGCTTTTTTGCCGCGCAAGGAGGCCCATCTGCGCATTCGCGCCCGCGTGCTCATCGGCTACGATTTGGAGCAGATGAAGATGGAGGCGCATTCCGATGAGAAGCGCATTTACCTGAGCAATTTACCCGAGCCGGAGGTGCTGGCCATAGACACCGAGATAGACAAGTTTGACAACCAATCCAGCGTCTTTCGCCCCTTAGAGGAGGAGGACTATGTGGCCATTGACAAGGGCTCGCGCGAAAAAATAGAGGAGGCCATCGGCAAGAGCCGCCTGATGGAGGCTGCCCGCGAGCAGGGCAACGATATGGTGGAGTTGATGCGCTTCATGGCCGGGCAGGCGGGTTGGGAGTTGGTGGTCGTGGATGAGGGCACTTCAAGGGATAGCCTGGCGCCACCTGAGCGAGCTGTCTCGCCCGGGGACTCCGGTTCTTTTTGGAAGGAAGGGGAGTATTGAGGGGGTAAAAAAGCTCAAATATTAGCTGTTTTGGCAAAAAAGATGTATCTTTGGCTCAAATATTAGCTATATGAGCAAGTACAGTGTAGCCAAATTACCTTCTGACGTGTTGTTAGAGACGGCCGAAAAGCTCAGGGCTTTACGGAAGGCCCGCAAGTGGACTCAGGCGGAATTGGCGGAGCGTTCGGGTGTTTCTCTTGGGAGTGTCAAGCGGTTTGAGCAAACGGGGAGGATTTCGTTTTTGTCTTTGTTGAAGCTGGCGCATGTATTGGGCCGCTTAGATGATTTTGAGTCTGTTTTCGCAGAAAATGAGAATTTGGAGGAGGTCGCCAAGTTGTTTAGTTATTATAAGGGGAGGAAGTCATGAAGCGATTGCAGAGAGCTCAGGTGTGAGCAGTAGTCACAGGAAAGACATTGGTAAGGTGCTTGCCGGTGGTTGGCACGGTTAAAAACGGAAGCCGTTATTAAAAAAAACTATCATGCGAAATCTTTTTACTTCTTTTTTGGTGTTGTTTTTCTTCTCTTCAGTTTGTCTATTGGCGCAGACTGACTATAATCTGGAGTGGGAGCGCACTTCTGCCACTTCGGTGGGGTATGCTATGGTGCGAAATTCTGTTGACGGGAGCATTGTCAGAACCGGAGCAGCTTCCGGCAGTCTGGGGGATGAGGTTTTTTGTTTGAGGTATAGTGAAGAGGGGGAGTTGTTGAGCGATTTTCATTTCGTCAATATCTATGGTGCCTGGGGGGCATGGATGAATGGGGTGTTGAATGATGAGGAGGGGAATTTTTACTACATCATTACGGCTACGGCTTCTGTTTATGTCAGTGGAGAAGAGCCTACACAGGGGACGTTTTTGTTTATCATCAAGACCAGCCCGGAGGGGGAGTTGATTTGGGAAAAGACCTATACTAAGGATGACGATTACTTTGCGCAGGCATTTTCTGCTGTTTTTAAAGACTATCATCTCTATTTGAGTGGGAGTGTGGCGCAATATGAAGGCGACAACAATGTGCATTACGATGAGACTTTTGCCGTTAAGATGGACACTTCAGGGGCTGTAGTGTGGGAGACTTTTATACCGGAAACGAGCCGGGCTTTTGCTTTGGATGTGCGGCAGGACACTGTAGTTTTTCTTTGTCGCAAACTCGTGAAAAAGGATTATCTGCTCACTTATTTGAATGAGGCTGATGGCGAGAGCATGGCTTCGTATGCCTTTCAAAATTCGGACATCTATGCAGATATTCATTACACGGATGCCTTTGGAAATCACTATTTTTTGCAGGATGGCGGGCCGGATTTTGCCTATAAAATTAAAAAGTATGGTTCTGAGGGCGACAGTCTGTGGACTTATGTCAAAGAGCATTCGGAGCCTGATGCTTACAGAGACAGGGCGAAACAGCTGGCCTTTGATTCGGAAAACAACATCTATTGCATCGGTACTTCTCTTCACCTGCCTGCGATGGAGACGAGGCTTTTGCTCACTAAGCTGGACCAAAACGGGAATGAGCTTTGGGAAACAGAGCGGGAAGGGCGTATAGAGAGGGCCGGATTTTTCAGCAAAACTTTCCTCGTAGCGGGAGACCGGATTTTGATCGGGGCCTATTCTTTTACGGAGGGTAGCGATGTGAAAAACTTTTTGCTGTTGGAATACGACAGTTCGGGGCAGTTTTTGCAGGAAATAGCATATCCGAATTCCGATCCCACAGAAGATGATTTCCCGGGGGATATGCTGCTCGGGGATGATGGCAGTCTCTATGTATCGGGAATCGCGGTGGAAGGGGGGCAGCCCCATGCCGTTTTGTTGAAGTATGGCGTTTCGGTCTCTGTTGAGGCGTTGGCAGGCGGTTTGGAGGATTTACACTTCTTTCCCAATCCCACGGCGGGCTTTTGCCGCATTGAGGGAGAGGATGCCGCCGAGGTGTCGGAAGTCGTTGTTTACAATGCGCTCGGGCAAAGGGTGCAGGTCTTTTCTTTGAATGGCGTTCAGGATGTCATAGAGTTAGATGTCTCGGCCTTACCCCCGGCTTGTTACTGTTTATCTCTGAAGAGCGCCGGGGGCAGGTTTCGGGTTTTTAAGATGGTGAAAGTTGAGTAGTTTGGGTTATTTGAGTTTTTAAGGAGACCTGGCTTAAGGCTTAAGCAGCAGGGTCGTACCTGTAAGTTCCAGGTCCTTCCGTTTGCTGATTTGTTTGCGGTATTTTTTATCCACGTACATTTGGGCCTGGTCGCTGTAATGGGGGCTCATGAAGTGTCCTGACTGGCCTGTGGGATTGATGGAGTAGGACTGGTCGGGATCGGCGAAGTCTATGAGGATGCGCAGGGCGGGGCCGAGAAGCACGTCGTATTGGCCGGAGGGGTTGAGGTCGAATTTCATTTGCATGGGTACGAGGTTGCCACCGTCCATGGGGAAGGGGCCGATGTTGAAGATTTTGTCGAGCGGTTTCTTTTGTCCTACGGGGTGGATATGGGTGAGGGTGTGAACTTTACCCCACTGCCAGTTGTCGGGATTGTCTCCGAGTTCTTGTTGGAGTCGGGCGATGGTTTTTTGCCAGGCCTGGCAGAGGAGGTCTTCGCGGGTTTCCACTTGATCCGGGGTGTTGACGTCGTCCCACCAGGGAGCCTGAGGGTCTTGGAGGAGTTTGGGGATTCCCTTTTTTATGGCGTACCATCCGAGCATGTTTTGGAGGTTTTCCTCGCCCAGTTCATCGCTGAGGGCATCGTGGAGGAGGAAGTAGAGGAGTTTGTGGTAGATGACGGGGGCGGTGGCTTCGCGGGTAAGTTGGCCGTCCCAGTTGGCGAGGATTTGGATGAGCTTTTCGTTTTCGTTGCAGGATTGCTGCAGCAGGTTTGCGAAGAGCTGTGCCATTTGGTGAGTGGTGGCGGAATAGACATCGCCCTGGATGGTTTTGCAGTCTTCGAGGCTCCACTTTTCTTTTTGGCTGAGCAGTTGGTTGATGCGCAGGAAGCGGTCGTCGGGCAGATAGTAGCCCGGGTAGTTGTGAGCGGGGCCTTCTGTTGGGCGGTTGTTGGCGGAGACGATGAAGCCGGAGGGCGGGTCTATGCTGTGGGGATTTTGCTCGAAGGGGATGTACGCTCCTTCTGCATGGGCCGAATCGGCGGGCAGATGCAGGGGGTTGGAGGCATCGAGCATGAAGAAGGGATTGACGCCCGGATTGCGTTTGGGGATTTTTCCGGTGCCCCACCAGGCGATGTGGTCGTCGGCATCGGCATAGAGGACGTTGAGGCCGATGAGGTCTATGCCGCTGACGTATTGCTGAAATTCTTCGAGATTTTGGCAGCGCTGGAGGTGGTAGAGGGTTTCGAGGAAGTGGCTGTTGAGGTGGAGCAGCGACCACCAGAGGGAGACGGGTTCTTCGGCCTCTGCCAGCTCATCCACTATTTTATTGACGATGGGGCCGCGGGGCGAGCTTTGGACGGTGATTTGGTAGCTGTCTTCGCCTTTGACGGAGATGGTTTCTTTGCGTTCCTGCAGGGGTATCCATGTGGAGTCTTGCAGGATGAGTTTAGGGTTATCGGGCTTGGTTTTTTCTTTGTAGAGGTCGAGGTTGTCTATGGGGTAGATGGTG
>WGBN01000160.1 GCA_015494245.1 Saprospiraceae bacterium
GGAGGGCCAGCAGGAAAACAAAAACGGCGTGGTCTTTTGGCTGTTTATGACCATTTTGGGAGGTCTGACCTTTCTCGGCTCGCAAGCTTGGGAATGGACCAACCTGATTGCCAATGAAGGCGTTTCTGTAACCACGAACCCCTTCTCCCGCCATACGGATGCAGGCGTTTATCTCTCAGGTGAAGAATTGTTGGCAGCGGGTTTTGTAGAAGTGCCTGTGGCCATGCATGGCGCTGAGCATCACGGTGAAGCAGTCGCAGAGCATGGAGATGAGCACGCAGCTGCAGAGGCAGCTTCGGCGGTCTATTATTTGCCGAAAGGCGCAGCAGACATTCCGGAAAACCGCTACTTCGTCAAAACAAATCACCATGGCGAAGTGCTGGCCGGAGAAGCTTTTGAGGTGGGAGACAATTACCTGATTACTTACAACCATGCAACTCATCTGTATGAAACAAGCGCCTATAAAACAGCAGATGGCAGCATTAAGAAAGAGGCTTTTGGCCCCAAAACCTTTGGCGCCCTGTTCTTCTTTATCACGGGCTTCCACGGTTTCCACGTTTTTTCGGGAGTGTTCTTCCTGCTGATCATTGCCATCAATGCCATGAGTGGGCTTTATGTAGAACGCCGCAATGGCTATGAAATGGTTGAAAAAGTAGGTCTTTACTGGCACTTTGTGGACTTGGTGTGGGTATTTGTTTTCCTCGTGTTTTATCTGCTGTAAAACGACAGCGCTCAAACCAAAGCGATTAACGTTTAAAGAAAGAACAACATGGCACATTTGACTTACGAAGAAGGGAAGAAACTGGCGATGAAGGGCCTGGGGATATTGGCAGTGGTAACGCTGGCAGAGGTTTTTATCGCTCTGATCGGTAATGGCCACCTGATTGAGGGCTTTCGCCTGGCGCACTGGGTGATGTATCCGGCTATGATTTTGCTCAGCATGTACAAGGCGTATTTTATCATTTACAACTTCATGCACCTCGGCTTTGAAGTGAAAGGACTTCGCCTTAGCGTGTTGTTGCCTGTGCTGTTGTTGGTATGGGCTATCATCGCTTTCCTCCAGGAAGGCTATACCTGGGGAAAGCGTCGCCATGACTTGAGTAAGCAAAAAACGGAAATCATCCACAAGGCTGCTCCGAAATCAGAGGAAGCAGCACATGAGTAGTCTGTGCAGTAATGCACGAGCTATTTTGCGAATATAAATCAGAACGCAGCTCAGGAGGCTGCTTGGTATGGCTGCATGGCTTTCCGGCAAACATCTTAGGACTCTGTTAATCCTGTTTGTCCTTTTTGGGCTGCCCGCTTTGTCGTGGGTCTTTTTGCAAAAAGGGCTGAATCATCGCAGGGCTGTTTTTCAGGAATTGGACAGCCTGGGCCTCGCACCTGTCTGTTTGCCTTTGAGCAGAGATTCCGTGCAGGCACCCCAGGATTGGAAAGAAGAGACCTGGTTGGTCGCTTTTGTGGGAAGTGAGCAGGAGCATTCCGCTGTGGATGTGGAAGGGCTTCTGAGGCAGGTGTATGCAGATCTGTCGAGAAATGCCGCCTTGAACGTTTTGCTCTTCAGAAAAGGGCCGCACAAATCTTCTGATCAAGTCCTGGATAGGGATGAGAGCTGGTTTGAAGTAGTTATGGAAGAGCCCGGCTGGAGCCGTCTGGCCACAGAGGGCTTTCATTGGCCACAAGACGATAGCGGAAAACCCGAATCCGATGTAGTGGCCCTGGTGAACAAAGAGGGCGTGATTCTCAATTTTTACGAGCTGGGCGATGAGGAGCAAATCAGGAAGATGATTCGCCACATAGCCTATATCAATCAATAGCAGTGAAAGGAGTTCCACCCAAAAACGAGGCATTGGCCCGCCAACTCAACCGCCTGGCCTGGTTGCTTTCGGCCATGGTGTTGATTTTGGTGGCATGGATGCGCAGGATTAAAATCCCCCTGCCGCAAGGCTGGGATTTGAGCTTTTTGCCGGGCTTTCACGCCGTGCTCAATACGGCTACGGCCATGGTTTTGCTGATGGCCCTGTGGTACGTAAAAAAAGGCGACATCATGCGCCATCGAAAAGCCATTTACGTGGCACTGAGCTTGTCCGTGCTGTTTTTGTTGTCTTATGTAACCTACCACTTTTTTATGCCGGAGACGCTCTATGGCGACCTCAATGGCGATGGCGTGCTTTCCGGAGAAGAGAGGGCAGCTGTGGCAGGTACGCGCGGTGGATATCTCTTCCTTTTGCTCAGCCACATCGCTCTGGCTGCTTTGACCTTTCCCTTTATTTTGTTTACCTTTATACGGGGCTATACGGGGCAGGTAGAGGCGCACAAGCGCATGGCGCGTTGGGTTTGGCCCTTTTGGTTTTACGTGGCTGTAACGGGCCCTCTGGTCTATCTCATGCTGAGGCCCTACTATGGGATAGCGGGTTAATCGTTGAGAACTTTTTCCCGAATGGGAAAGTTTTAAAGTAAAGATTTTTATGATGAAAAGGCATCTCAAAAAACTCACCCTCACCCTGCTTTTGGCAGGATTTCAGTTGGCCGCTGTATGGGCACAATGCCCCATGTGCCGCACTGCTGTAGAATCCAATCTGAAAAATGGCGGTACCGAAGGGGCCGGTTTGAACACGGGCATCATGTACCTGCTGCTGGCTCCCTACCTCATCGTGGCGGTATTGGGATACATGTGGTATAAAAACCGCAAGGAAGTAAGTTGAAAAAAGAAAAGCCCGCTTTTGGCGGGCTTTTCTTTTTGAGGGAAGAAACTTTTTATCCAAACTTCTTAATTAACCAGATGACCAGGCTGACGCTACCGAAAAGGCCGGCCAGGGAGCTTAAGAGAAACAGGATGCCACCAATGCCAAGACCGGCTCCGAACGTATAAGTTCCTGCAAATACAAAAGTACCGATAATGGACAGAAGTAAAGCAGTTCCCCATCCAAATATCCAGAACCACATCCACTTATCCACTGGATCGCTGAAATCAATGCCTTTCTTTTGCATTTTCTTGAGGCGCTTTTCCATACGCTTTTGCTGGCGCAATTCCTTTTTGCTCAGCTTTTGGTGGGAGATGGCTGTCTCCAGAGGAGCGCGATCTGCCGTGTTGATGGCTTGTGCC
>WGBN01000161.1 GCA_015494245.1 Saprospiraceae bacterium
ACCCAGGAGGGAGAGGGCAGGAACAGTACACTTTGGTGTGCCATTTGCAGGTGGAAAATGAGTTCCTTGCTGCCCGGGCCGATGAGCATGTCTTCGGTTTCGGCCGGCAGCCCGGTTTTGCGTTGGATGTATTTGGCGAAAGCCTGACGCAAACGGGGCAGGCCTTTTACGGGCAGGTAGGCCTTTTCATGTGCGTGTTCCTGCAGGGCTTTGACCACACTTTCAGGTACGGGAAAAGGCGATTGGCCAAAGCCGAAGCGGATGATCTCGCGTCCCTGCTGCTCAAGGGCATGGGAGTGCTCGTTGATGCGCAAGGTGGCTGAGGGTTTGAGCTTTTGCACTTGTGGGGTGAAGTGATGAAGCTCTGTGATGGGTTTCATTTTGCTTGACTTTAAAAGTGGAAAGATTTGAAAGAATGTGATTGAGAAGGAGGCAAAGGTACCCCTTATTTTCGCTTGAAGGACCAGGTGATTTCTGCTCTTGAGACCACTGTTCCGTCTGCCATGCGGGCTGTGCAATGAGCCGTAAATACTTGAGGCTCAGCGGTTTGTATGGCTCGTTCTATGGCTTCGAAGATTTCCCGCCCTTCTTTGCATTCGAAATAGCTCTCTGCCGTGGCTTTTTTGAGAAAGCTGATTCGAAAATCTGTTACCAGCATGGAGACTGCCGGCCGCCCCTGTAAAGCGAGGGAAGCAATCAGACCCGAAGACAATTCCGCAGCGCCGGCTTGAGCGGAGAAGTAAATGGAGCGAAAGGGATTTTGCGTGCGCCAGCTATAGGGCAGTGCAATGGTGCATCCCTCTTCGCTAATGCTGTGGATGCGTACCTTCCAAAAAGCTACGGAGGGTAGCTTTCGCCAAAAGTAGAGGCGCATTTTCCAGGGCGTGCGCAGGGTGGCGAGGAAATTTTTCTGCTTGTCGTTCAGGGCAGTCATAGTCTCTTTTGCGCTTTTTTGCGCAAGTCTTTGGTCGTTTGGCGGGAGCCATCGGGGCTCCAACCCGGCGGCCCAAAGATATAGAGGATTCTTTCACGCAGCGTTTTTGCACGAAAAAAATCTTTGAGCATAGCTATCCACTCGTGGAAGGCGATGTAGAAGGGGTTGTAGGAGCGGATGTTCTTCGTCAGGCCGTAGCGGGGGCGCTCTTCTTCTTCCTGGAAGGTGCCGAAAAGGCGATCCCAGATGATGAGAATGCCTCCGTGATTGCGGTCTAAGTATTTCACATCGGAGCCGTGATGCACGCGGTGATGCGAGGGGGTGTTGAAGAGGAATTCAATGGGGCGGGGCAGTTTCCCGATGGCTTCGGTATGTATCCAAAACTGATAGAGCAGGCTGATGGCCCGTTGTGTCAGCACCATCAGCGGGTGAAAGCCGAGCAGGGGCAACCACAGCCAGAATAAGAAACTGCCGCTGAGTTCGCCGGTCCACGTTTGCCGCAAGGCTGTAGCCAGATTGTACTTTTGCGAGGAGTGATGTACCACATGCGAAGCCCAAAAATACCGGCTTTCGTGGCTGATTCTGTGGAACCAATAGTAGGAAAAGTCCTCTGCAACAAAGAGGAAAATCCAGGCCGCCGGACCACTGCCCAGCTCAAAAAAACGATACTGCCAGGCCATCCAAAAAGCCCATAGAACGATGCCTTTGTTGATGAAGCCGACCAGCACATTTCCGATGCCCATGGCGAGGCTGCTGAAGGTGTCTTTCAGCTCGTACCAGTCGTATCGCCGCCTGGCATTGAACCAGCTTTCCAGGGCCAAAAGCAGCAGGAAAAACGGGATGGATATGTGGATGAGGTTGACCATTTTCGAGCATTGATTTAGGGTGTTGGTTTTGCACCCTGTAAAGATAGGGGAAAATAAAATCTCCTCAAAAAATTTCTTCCAAAGCACTTCCCACCCAAAACTTTTTCCCTACCTTTGGGCGTCCAAAAAAACGCAAAATGAACCTACACGAATATCAGGGCAAAGAACTGCTCAAACGCTTTGGCGTTGCCATCCAGGAAGGCATCGTGGCTGAATCGGTCGAAGAGGCCGTAGCCGCTTATCACAAACTGCAAAAAGAGACCGGCACGGAAGCCGTAGTCATCAAAGCGCAAATCCATGCCGGAGGCCGTGGCAAAGGCGGCGGCGTCAAGCTGGCGCGCAACGAAGAAGAAGTGCGCAAGTACGCTTCCAACATCCTCGGCATGATGCTGAAGACGCCCCAGACCCCCGGAGGCATGGAAGGCCCCGGTAAGCTGGTGCGCAAAATCCTCGTGGCTGAAGACGTCTATCGCCCTGATTTCGATGCCTGTGATGAGTTTTACATGTCGGTGCTCATGGACCGCGAGCGTAAGACCAACGTCATCATTTACTCCACCGAAGGAGGTGTGGAAATCGAGAAAGTAGCCGAAGAAACACCCCATCTCGTACACAAAGAATACGCCGACCCAACCCTCGGCTTGCTGCCCTTCCAGGCCCGCAAAATAGCCTTCAATCTCGGCCTGAGCGGCCAGGCTTTCAAAGAAATGGTGCGCTTCGTCTCCAAACTCTACAAAGCCTTTGTCGGCTCAGACGCCTCTCTCTTTGAAATCAACCCCACGCTGAAGACAGCCGATGACCGCATCCTGGCCGTGGACTGCAAAGTGACGCTGGACGACAACGCCCTCTACCGGCACAAAGACATGGCCGAATGGCGCGACCTCAGCGAGGAAGACCCCGTAGAAGTGGAAGCCAAAGAATACGGCCTCAACTACGTCAACCTCGACGGCAACGTGGGCTGCATGGTCAATGGCGCCGGCCTGGCTATGGCCACCATGGACCTCATCAAACTCTCCGGAGGCGAGCCAGCCAACTTCCTCGATGTAGGCGGTACTGCCGATGCCGAACGCGTGGAGAAAGCCCTGCGCATCATCCTCAAAGACCCCCGCGTGGAGGTCATCCTGATCAACATCTTCGGAGGTATCGTGCGTTGTGATCGCGTGGCCAACGGCATCGTGCAAGCCTATAAAAACCTCGGCGGCATCAAAGTGCCCATCGTGGCGCGCCTGCAAGGCACCAATGCCGATATAGCCAAGAAAATCATCGACGAAAGCGGTCTGGCCGTGCACTCTGCCATCGAATTGCAGGAAGCAGCTGATTTGGTCGCCAAACTGCTGAAAGAAAAACAGCACCAATGAAACCCATAGACCCGCTCAACATGGTGGCGGCCTTCCACCGCACTTTCCAACATCCCGTTTTGGAGGAGCCGCAAATACCTTCACCGGAGCGGGCTCAATTGAGGGTCAACCTGCTGCAGGAAGAGCTGGATGAATTCCGCCAGGCCATTGAGGCCGGCGACCTGGTCGAAGTCGCCGATGCCCTCTGCGACTTGCAATACGTCCTCGCCGGAGCCATCCTTGAGTTTGGCCTGGGCGAAAAATTTCCCGAACTTTTCGCCGAAGTGCAGCGCTCCAACATGAGCAAAGCCTGCAAAAGCGAAGAAGAAGCCCTAGCTACGCAACAGTACTATCTCGAACGCGACGGCACCGAAAGCTATATCCGAAAAGCAGGCGACCTCTGGCTGGTCTTCCGCAAAGGCGACAACAAAACGCTTAAATCGGTGAACTACTCGCCGGCAAGACTCAAAGAACTGCTGGGCTGATTGACCCGGCCGCCTGCCTTATGAAATTGAAAGCCCGACTTCACCCTGTCAAGCTGCAACTGAAGGAGCCTTTCACCATCTCGCGGGGCACTTACTCGGAGCGCTTTACCCTCGTCGTAGAGCTCCGGGCCGATGGCCTGAGTGGCTTTGGCGAAGCAACTCAACACGACTACTACGGCATCACTGAGCAGCAACTCCTCTCCGAAGGTGAAAAATTGCAGCAGCTCCTTCCGGAGGTTGAATTTGAAAATCCCTTCGACTTCTGGCAGGTCTTAGACCCGCATTTTGGGCACAATCGCTTTTTCCAGGCGGCAGTGGACATGGCTGCCCACGACCTCTACGGCAAGCTCCTCGGCAAGCCCACCCGCGAGTGCTGGCCCGATGACCTCAGACAATGGATGAAGCCGCCTGAACAATACGTCCCAAGCTCTTATACCCTGAGCATCGGTAGCCTCGAAGAGTTGGAGAAAAAAATAGCGGCCCGGCCCGATTTTCAGATTTATAAAATCAAGGCAGGTAGGGATTTCGACCCCGCTGTTTTATCTGCCTTGCGGCAAATGACAGAGGCTCGCTTCTGCATAGATGCCAACAACGCCTGGGATGTGGAGCAAGCTCTTGCGCTCCTCCCTGAATTGCACAAAGCCGAGCTGCTCTTTCTCGAGCAGCCTCTGCCCGCCGGCGAACGGCAAGCGATGGCCCGCTTGTATGAAGCCAGCCCGCTGCCCCTGATTGCCGATGAAGCCTGTCGCATTCCGGCGGACGTCCCCGCCTGTGCCGGCCGTTTCCACGGCATCAACATCAAGCTGATGAAATGCGGTGGCCTTACCCCCGCGCTCGAGATGGTGCGCCTCGCCCGAAAACACGGCCTGCAACTCATGGCCGGCTGTATGGTCGAAACCGGCATTGGCATTTCTGCCGCTGCCCAGCTCCTTCCTTTTCTCGATTACGCCGATTTGGACGGGGCTATTCTGCTGGCTGAAAACCCCTGGCCGGGCGTAGAATTGGCCAAAAACGGACAAATCGCACTGTCAGACCGGCCCGGAATCGGTTTGACAAACCCTTAGAGGCTTTGTCTTCAAAATTTTCCGTATCTTTCGGGCGTTGCAATCAAACAAGGTGGTCGTGCAAGCGATCTCCACATCCCAAAACTGGTTATGCAGCGCATTTTTATCCCATGGGCACTCTTTTTCTTGGCAGGACTGTGGCCGGCCGGCTTCGCTTATGCCCAAAGTTGCGACTGCGCCGATGCCGGCAATTGCCCCTTCTCCATTGAGCCCGACAGCAGCTACCAGCTTTGCTATGACATCACCGATGCCTTCAATGACGACCTGTCCGACCCCGCCCAGGGCGTTTGTGGCGTGCGCCTGACTTTTACCCACCAGCACATCTGGGACCTCGAAATTTCCCTCGTCTCTCCGGCAGGGGATACCGTGCCCCTCATCGGCCCCTCTTTGCCTTACTTCGGCACCACCAACAGCGTCTTGTGGGACGTGCTTTTTCTGCCCTGCGCTTACCCTGTTGCTCCGGATACCGTCAATGGGACACCCCTTGCCGCTACCTGGACCAACAACCAGGACTGGCCTTTTGCCGGCATCATTGGCGGCAGCTATCATCCCGTCGGGAACAACTGCCTCGAAGATTTCAACAACGGGCCCGTCAACGGCTCCTGGTGCTTGCTCATTGACAACGACCCCTCTTTTTATCCCGGGCAAATCCTCAATTTTGAAATCTTGCTTTGCGATAATTCGGGCCTGCTCTGCTGCGAGGCCGATGCCGGCAGCCTGGCGCCTTATCCGGACCTCTACGTCTGCCAGGGAGATTCCTCCCTTCTGCTCGACATCCCGCCCGTCTATTTCGGCCAGGAACCCGACACCCTGGAGTACGGTTACCAGTACCTCATCAGCGACACCTCCGGTATCATCGTGGAACTCGACAGCATAGCAGACCTCACCACCTATGACCCCGGAGCGTACAACGTCTGTGTGCTCGCGTATCGCCTCAGTGAAGAAGACAGCCTCTATGTGGTTACGCCCGGCTTGCCTGTAGATACCTTGTTGGCCATACTCAACGGCCCTGCACCTCCTTTCTGCGGAGACATCAGCTCTTCTTGTGTGCGAGTTGTTATCGAAGCGCCACCTCCCTTAACTGTACTCAACGAAAGCCTCTGCCAGGGCGACAGCCTCCAGGTGGGGGATAGCCTCTTTTACGAAGCAGGCACCTACAACCTTCTTCTCAGTACAGCTGCAGGATGTGATAGCCTTGTTGAACTTCATCTCAGTGTCTTTCCTCACGATACCACCGCCCTGAGCTTTACCCTTTGCCCGGGTGACAGCCTCTTCATAGCCGATACTGTTTTTGGGGAACCCGACAACTATGAGGTACTTTTGCAAAACCAGTACGGCTGCGACAGCCTTTTGCGAATCCAGTTGACCCACTACGCACTCGACACAACTTTTCTGAGTGACACCATCTGTCAGGGAGAAACTTATGCGATAGGGGATTCTGTATTCACCCTTTCGGGAAATTATACCCTGCACTTCCCTTCTGTGCTCACGGGCTGTGACAGCACAGTCATGTTGAGCCTTACAGTACTGGACTTACAGGCGCAAGTTCTCCAGCCGGATACTCTTACCTGTGCAGTCGAAGAAGTGTTGTTGGATGGAGCCGGCTCTTCGAGCGGGACAGGTATTGCCTATAACTGGAGTACTTCTGATGGCTTGCTGACCGGCCCTGCCGATTCCGTTTCCACCTATGCAGGCGCTGCGGGCACCTATGTGCTGGAAGTTGCTCAATATTCTTGCCTTGTTTATGATACCGTGCAGGTTTACGCTCAACAAGATATCCCCATAGCAGATGCCGGCCCACCTGATACCCTGACTTGCAGTACGTCCGTGCTGACTTTGGACGGCACTGCTTCGGCGACGGGACCTGATTTGGTTTATTCCTGGCTTTCGCCAAATGGGAATATACTCAGTGGGGCAGATGGTCTTCAACCCCTGGTAGATGCGCCGGGCCTGTACATCCTCAGCCTTACCGATACGCTGACACAGTGCGTGGGCATGGATTCCGTCAACATTGAGATAGATACCCTGGCGCCTTTGGCAGATGCCGGCCCCGACGGCTTGCTTAACTGCCTGACCGACTCGGTCGTGCTCGATGGCAGCGCCTCCTATTTGCCGCAAGGCTATGAATATCATTGGACGGATGAAAATGCCGTTGAAGTTTCCTGGTCAGGCCCCTTGCAAGCTGTCGTGGATGTTCCCGGAACATACTACTTACAAGTCATTGACCTGCACAACGGCTGTGAAGCTGTGGACAGTGCTGTAGTCACTGAAAATATGCAGTTGCCGGCGGTGGATGCCGGTTTGCCCGATACGCTTACCTGCTCCCAGTCGGTAGTCTCTTTAGAAGGGCAGGGGAGTTCGGCCAATGCTTTGGATTTTCTTTGGAGCACGCAAGCGGGCAATATCCTCGGCGATTCGACGATTGCTAATGTAACAGTGGATGCACCGGGCTGGTATTATCTGACGGTTACAGACGTACTCACGCATTGTTCGGCCACCGATTCCGTAGAGGTGTTCATGGATACGCTTTCTCCTATGGCGGAGGCTGGTTTACCCATCACGCTCAACTGTGCTTTGACGGAATGGGAGTTGGGTGAACAATCCGGTTCTTCACAGGGGACGGAATTTTCTTATACTTGGTTGGATGAACAGGGCAATGTTATTGGGAATGCGTTGCATCTCATCGTAGATACAGCCGGAGCTTATGTCCTGCTCGTCGAAAACACCCTGACGGGCTGCATAGCCTCCGATACGGCCTTTGTCTCCATCAATCAACTCATGCCGCTGGCAGATGCCGGTCCTTCGGACAGCCTGACTTGTGTGCATCCGCAGGCCATTTTGGATGGCAGCGCCTCCACCCAAAATCCCTTTATGGAATACGAGTGGTACAACAGCAACTGGCAGCCTGTGGGCAGTGGGCTGCAAATTGGGGTGGGGCAGGCCGATACCTATTGCCTCGTAGCGACCAATGGCTTGAATTTTTGTGCCGATACGGCCTGTGTGAGCATTGCTGCCGACGTGGCCCTGCCCATAGCTGCAGCCGGTGCTGACCAGGCTCTGGATTGCATGAATGGTACGGCTGTACTCGATGCAGGCGCATCCTCTTCCGGGCCGCCCTTCGAAGTTTTCTGGACCGGCAGTCCGGGTAGCTTCTTAACAGATAGCACGCAACTGCAAGTGCAAGTGCAGGAAGCAGGCTGGTATGTGTTGCACATTACAAACACAAACACCGCTTGTGAGAGTTTTGATTCTGTGCAGGTATATGTAGATTCTGTGCTGTGCGCGCCCGAAGTTTTTGCAGGAGCCGATGGCCTGATCAACTGTTATTCCAATTTGTACGACACCCTGGATGCTACAGCTACACCGCT
>WGBN01000162.1 GCA_015494245.1 Saprospiraceae bacterium
CCCAAAAAGGCCGCTTAACGCCCGAATTGCTCTGGAAACTCGGGCGCGTCAGCTTGCAGGATGTCTCACCTGACGGGCAACTCCTGCTCTACTCCGTGAAGTACTACGACCTGGCCGAAGACAAAGGCCAATCCGACCTCTACCTCATTCATGTTGACGGGCGCGACAAAGGGGCTGCCGTACAGCTCACCCATACGCCGCAAAGCGAGTACAACGCCCGCTTCCGGCCCGACGGGCAGCGCATCGGCTTCCTGCGAGGGGGCAAGATGTACGAAACAGACCTCAACGGGCAAAACGAAACCCAAACCTCCGAAACGGAAATGACCGGCTTCCTGTACTCGCCCAAAGGGAATTTTGTGCTGTACACGGCCGAAGTCAAGCACACCCCCTCGCCCCGCGACATCTATCCCGACCTCGACAAAACCACGGGGCTGATCTATGACGACCTCATGTATCGCCACTGGACGGAATGGGAGGATGGCTACTACAGCAACCTCTTCTACGCGCCCTATCAGGATGGTCAACTGCAGGAGAGCGTCGCGGTCATGGATGAAGCCTATGACACGCCCCTCAAGCCCTTCGGCGGCATGGAGCAAATCGCCTGGTCGCCCGATGAACGCTACATCGCTTACACCTGCAAGAAGCTCAGCGGCGTGGAGTATGCGCGCTCCACCAATTCGGACATCTACCTCTTCGACCGCCAGAGTGGCTATACGACGAAAATCAGCATCAACATGGAGGGCTACGACATGAATCCGGCCTTCTCGCCCGACGGCAAAATCCTCATCTGGAACAGCATGAAAACGCCGGGCTATGAATCCGATCGCAACCGGATTTTCGCCTACGACATGAAGCAAAAAGTGAAGTGGGAGATCACCAAAGGCCTCGACCAAAATGCCGACAACCCACAGTGGGCGCCCGACGGAGCCTCGATTTACTTCACCAGCCCATGGCGCGGTACGGTGCAGATTTTTCAGATAGATTTCAACAAAAAAGGGCGGCTGCGCCAACTCACGGGCGGGCATTACAACCACTACGCTTTCGCCCTTACAAATGAGAGTGTCATAGCCCTGCGCTGCTCCATGAAGCAGCCCCACGAAATTTACCGCATCTCCCGCCAGACCGGCAAGGCCAATCAAATCACGCACGTCAATGACGAGCTGCTCAGCCAAATCGAGATGGGCAAAGTCATCAAAAAATGGGTAAAAACCACGGACGGAAAACGCATGCTGGTCTGGGTCATTCTGCCTCCGGGCTTCGACCCCGAGAAGAAATACCCCACGCTGCTGTACTGTCAGGGAGGGCCGCAATCTACTGTCAGCCAGTTTTGGTCTTATCGCTGGAATTTCGAACTCATGGCTGCCCACGACTACGTCATCGTTGCTCCCAATCGCCGCGGTCTGCCCTCCTTCGGGCGCAAATGGAACGACGAAATTGCCCAAGACTGGGGCGGCCAGGCCCAGCAGGACCTGCTCACAGCCATAGACGAGCTGTCCAAAGAAAGCTATGTGGATACAGCCCGCCTCGGCGCCATCGGAGCCAGCTATGGCGGCTATTCCGTGTACTGGCTGGCAGGGCATCACGAAAAGCGCTTCAAGGTCTTCGTCGCTCATGCCGGCCTGTTCAATCTCGAACGCTGGTACGGCAGCACCGAAGAGCTCTTTTTCGCCGACCACGACATCGGCGGGCCTTACTGGCAAACGCCCCGCCCCGAGAGCTATGACAAATTTTCGCCCCACCTCTACGTGCAAAACTGGGATACCCCCATCCTGATCATCCACAACCAACTGGACTTCCGCGTGCCGCTCAGCGAGGGGCTCCAGGCGTTTACGGCAGCCCGCATACAGGGCATTCCCGCCCGCCTGCTCTACTTCCCCGATGAAGGCCACTGGGTGCTCAAACCCCAAAACGGACTGCTCTGGCATCGCACTTTCTTCAGTTGGCTGGACCAATACCTCAAAGACCAGCCTCAAGGGAAGAAAAAGAAGAAAATGATGCCGAAGAAGACAAAGATGGAAAAGTCGTTTTGAGGGGGCGCACGCTCACCAGGCTAAAAAAGCACAAGCCCAAAAATGCAAAATCGTATTTTTTTGTATATTGGGCCAATCCAAAATCCTTGCCGATCAAAAACCTACGGCATGGGGC
>WGBN01000163.1 GCA_015494245.1 Saprospiraceae bacterium
ATTGTCACGTTCGTCACGTTCGTCACGTCTGTCACGTTTGTCACGTTTGTCACGTCCGTCACGTCTGTCACGTTTTTTATTTTGCGGCAGGCCGGTTGACGGGCTGAAGCCCGCCCAACAAAACTTAACACTAAACGCTCAACGCTAAACGCTCAACGCTAAACAAAAAAATACTACCTTTGCTACAATCCTAAGTTCACCGCCTCATGCCTGATTTTGTACATCTGCACTGCCATACTCAATTCTCCCTGCTTGACGGGGCCAACACCATTCCCGCCATGATGAAAAAGGCCAAAGAAGATGGCCAGGCGGGCGTAGCTTTGACCGACCACGGCAACATGTTCGGGGCCTTTAAGTTTGTGGCTGAGGCCGAGAAAAACGACCTCAAGCCCATCGTGGGCTGCGAGTTTTATCTGGTCGAAGACCGCCACCGCAGGTCGTTTTCGACGGGCAAAGGGGAAAAGGACGTGCGCTATCACCAACTCCTGCTCGCCAAAAACCAAAAGGGCTACGAAAACCTCTCCAAGCTCTGCTCCCTCGGCTACATCGAAGGGCTCTACGGCAAATGGCCCCGCATTGACAAGGAGCTGTTGGAGCAATACCACGAAGGCCTCATCGCCACCTCCTGCTGCATAGGCGCCGAAATACCCCAGGCCATTCTCCACAAAGATTACGAAAAGGCCGAAAAGCTCATCCGCTGGTATCACGAGCTCTTTGGCGAAGATTTCTACATCGAGCTCCAGCGCCAAAGAGGCATGGAAAACATTGACGGCCTCGGCGTCAGCCAGGAAGACGTCAATATGAAGCTGTTGGAATACGCCAACAAATACAACATCAAAACCATCGTTACCAACGATGCCCACTACCTCAATGAAGAAGACGCCGCTCCCCACGACCTGCTCCTCTGCGTCAACACCGCCAGCAACGTAAGCGATGAAAAACGCTTCCGCTTCAGCTCCTCCGACTACTACTTCAAGACCCGGGAGGAGATGAACGCCACCTTCAAAGACCTGCCGGAAGCGGTGGACAACACCATGGAGGTACTCGACAAAGTCGAAAAACTCAACCTCAGGCGCGACATCCTCATGCCGGCCTTCCCCATACCCGAGGGCTTTGCTTCCCAGGCCGACTACCTGCGCCACCTCACCTACGAGGGCGCCCGCAAGCGCTACGGCGAACTGTCCGAAACCATACGCGAACGCATAGAATTTGAGCTCAACACCATCATCGGCTCCAAGTACGAAGGCTACTTCCTCATCGTCCAGGATTTCACCACGGCAGCCCGCGAGCTGGGCGTATGGGTAGGCCCGGGCCGCGGCTCGGCAGCCGGCTCCGTCGTCGCCTACTGCCTCGGAATCATCAACATAGACCCCATTAAGTACAACCTCCTCTTCGAGCGCTTCCTCAATCCCGAGCGCATCTCCATGCCGGATATTGACATTGACTTCGACGACGAAGGCCGGCAAAAGGTCATTGACTACGTGGTGGACAAATACGGCAGAAACCAGGTCGCCCAAATCATCACCTACGGCACCATGGCCGCCAAATCAGCCATCCGGGACGTGGGCCGCGTACTCGGCGTACCCCTGCATGTGGTGGACAGCGTGGCCAAGAGCTTCCCCTCCCACGCCAAAGCCACCCTCAACAAAATCCTCCAGGCCCGCGACATCGAACAAAAACTCAAAGAAGAACTCACGCCCGAAGACCGCGAAAAGGCCTACAAACTGCGCGAAATAGCCCGCCAGGAAGACACCGTAGGCGAAATGCTGCGCATGGCCCAAAAACTCGAAGGCTCCCTGCGCAGCACCGGCATACACGCCTGCGGCATCGTCATCACACCCGATGAAATCACCAAATATGTGCCCGTCAGCACCGCGAAAAACAGCGACCTGCTCGTTACCCAATTCGACAACGAAGTGGCCGAAGATGCCGGCCTGCTCAAAATGGATTTCCTCGGCCTCAAAACCCTCAGCATCGTCAAAGATGCCGCCCAACTCGTCAAAGAACGCCGAGGCATAGACATCAACCCCGATGAAATCCCCCTCGACGAACCGGCCGTCTATGAGCTCTTCCAAAGAGGCGAAACCATAGGCCTCTTCCAATACGAAAGCGAAGGCATGCAAAAACACCTGCGCGAGCTGGTACCCGATACCTTCGAAGACCTCATCGCCATGAACGCCCTTTACCGCCCGGGCCCCATGGCCAAAATCCCCGACTTCATCGCCCGCAAACACGGCCGCCAGGAAATCTCCTACGACCTGCCCGAAATGGAGGAATTCCTCTCCGGAACCTATGGCATCACCGTCTATCAGGAGCAGGTCATGTTGCTTTCGCAAAAACTCGCCGGCTTCACCAAAGGCCAGGCTGACTCCCTGCGCAAAGCCATGGGGAAAAAGAAAAAAGACCTCATTGATAAAATGTACCCGCTCTTCATCGAGGGCGGCAAAAAAAACGGGCATCCCGAAGACATCCTCAACAAAATATGGAGCGAATGGGAAGCCTTCGCCTCCTACGCCTTCAACAAATCACACTCCACCTGCTACGCCTATCTGGCCTACCAAACGGCCTACTTCAAAGCCCTCTACAAGGAGGAGTACATGGCCTCCGTGCTCACCCACAACAAGAGCGACCTTTCTAAAGTTACCTTCTTCCTGCGCGAAGCCAAACGCATGGGCATCCCTGTGCTCGGCCCCGACATCAACGAGAGCCAATCCGATTTTTCTGTCAATGAAAAAGGCCAAATCCGCTTCGGCCTCTCCGCCCTCAAAGGCGTGGGAGAAGGCCCCGTAACCGCTATACTCGAAGAGCGCAAAAAAAACGGCCCCTTCAAAGACTTCCTCGACTTTGCCCGCCGAATGCCCCAGGGCAGCATCAACAAACGCATCGTGGAAAGCCTGGCCAACGGCGGCGCCTTCGACTGCTTCGAAGAACTCCACCGCGCACAGTATTTTGCGCCTTCCGGCAAATACGAAACCTACTTAGAGCACGCCCTGCGCTACGGCCAACTCTACCAGCACGAACAAACCATGGCCGCCAATTCGCTCTTCGGAGACGCCGCCGCTACCATGATACCCGAACCGCCTGCGCCGCCATGCGAACCCTGGCCGCTCATCCAAAAACTCCAGCGCGAACGCGAAGTAACCGGCATCTTCATCTCCGGCCACCCCTTAGATGACTACCGCATCGAAGTAGAAACCCTCACCACCTGCTCCCTGCAGGAAGTACCGGAACACAAAGACAAAAACCTCCGCCTCGCCGGCCTCGTCCTCACAGCCGAACACCGCATCAGCAAAAAAGGCAACGGCTGGGGCGCCTTTACCATCCAGGACTATTCAGGCGTACTTGAATTCCGCCTGTTTGGCGAAAGCTATCAACAATTCAAACCCTTCCTCGAAGAAGGCCAGGTCATCTACATGGAAGGCCGCTACCAAAAAAGCTGGAAAGGCGAAGAATACGAATTCCGCCCCGACGAAATACGCCAACTCGAAGCCATGGGCCAACAACTGGTCAACGGCATCGAACTCCAAATACCCGTTACCCAGCTCCAGGATAAACTGCTGACCAACTTGCTGGAAACCCTCAAAGCAAGCAAAGGCCCGCACCGCCTGCGCGTCACACTCATAGACCCCGTTGAGAAACAATCGCTCAACACCACCTCTCGCAAACTGAAAATCCAGGTCAACAACGAGCTCATCCGAAAACTCGAACAACTCGGCATCCTCTACAAAATCCTGGCCGACAAACCCAAAACCACAGGCAAAGCCAACTCTTTCAGAAACAAATACGCTTAGACCAGACCCACAGACAAGCATGAGACCTACGCTCCTCTTCGCCGCCACCGCCCTCCTGCTTTGGAGCATGGCCTGCCAGGACCGTGCCCAAACATCAGAAGACTACCCACCCGTAAAGTACAGCGCCGAAGACCTGCGCTACTTCTCCACTTATGCAGAATTGGAGCCCGCCTTACACCCCAACAAGGACACCACCTATGTCTTCAACTTCTGGGCTACCTGGTGCAAACCCTGCGTGAAAGAGCTGCCTTATTTCGAACGGGCCTGGCGCAAATTTCACAATCAAGCCGTAAAAATCGTGCTCATCAGCCTGGACTTCCCCAACGAAACGGACCAAAAGCTCCTTCCCTTTCTCGAAGAACACCAACTCCATCCCGACATCTGGGTACTCTACGATGTGAATACAGACAATTGGATGCCCCGCATTGACAAAAGCTGGATTACAGGCGCCATCCCCGCCACGCTCATCCTGCACGATGGGCAACGCCTCTTTCACGACAGCGCCTACGAAAGCTATGAAGAACTGGAGCAGGACCTCTTAAAATGGGCACAATAGCAAGTATCTTCTCAGAGCTGCCAAGTACGAAAAGCTACATCTCCTTTTCAGTCTTTCTAAATCTCTTCCGCGCTTCTACGGCGAAGGTGCTGTTGGAGTATTCGGTGAAGAGTTTTTCGTAGAGTTCGCGGGCTTTTTCGGGTTCTTTGAGTTTTTGCTGGTAGAGCTCGGCCATCATAAAGAGAGCATTGTCGGCCCGGATGCCGTCGCCGTATTTTTCTACGATGGTGTTTAGGGCCTGAATGGCCTTGCGGATATCTCCGCGCTTGACATCTATTTGAGCTTGCAAATAGAGCACGTCATCGTCTAAGGAGTGATTGGGATAGTCGTGCAGAAGTTTGTTGAGCAGGGCTTCGGCCTCTTCGAGCCGGTTTTGAAAGACCAGCAAGTCTGCATGGGCGTACATGCTCAGGGCTTCGGTAGTGGTGTCTAAGCCGAGGTTGTCGGTGATGAATATGGAGAGGTCCAAAGCATCGTTGGCGATGAGTTTGGAGGTCGAAGC
>WGBN01000164.1 GCA_015494245.1 Saprospiraceae bacterium
GCTGAGATTCCAGCTGTTTGTGGGTGCAAAGCGCAGGCCTCCGCCAAAAGGAAAGAGCACGTAAACGCCTTTGCTGTTTTCTTCATCCTGTTTAATGGTCTCTTCAGGCGCATTGATCTGGCCGTAATTGACATTGTGATTGACGAACCCCACGCCTGTACCGAGGAAGATGTAGGGGGAAAGTTTGCGGGAAGCCCCAGGATCCCCCGCTACACCAAAGGGCGAATACTCGGCCACGAGCAGGACGGTTCCGATTTTTGTAAGCATGCGGCCACCGCGCTCCTCTATGCTCGGATAGAGGCTGTCGTCACCTGAAATTTTCAGGTACCAGAGACGGGCGCCAAGAGCAAATTGGGGCGACAAAAAGTTACGCACGCCAAAGCCCAAAGCAAATTCGCTGCCCTTAAGGGTAAAATTGGGCTCTACCATATCACCCTGATAAGTAGAAAGCCCCGCATAAGCGCTACCCTCCCAGGTGCCTAAACCCATCTGTGCATTAGCTGTATTCGGGACCCCAATAAGAGTAGTTAGAAAAATAACGGCAAAAAGTAAAACACCTTTCATGACTATTGTTTTTGTAATGAACAAAATAAGTCGGCATGGGATATAATCTGTTCACAAGGATGTTGTTAAATTTCAACGCTCCTTTTAGGTGCAAAGATAGGTACTTTTAAACAAAAAAGCAAGGAATTTTACAAAAAATAAAAGCCCGTACAAAGCTGAAAAACAACTAACTTTGTTCGGAATTCAAACGAACAGACCATGCTGCATCCCCAAACGAGCATACATGCCAAAGGCCAATTGCTGAGCACAGAGCGCCCGCTCATCATGGGCATTCTGAATATCACGCCCGATTCTTTTTTTGATGGCGGAAAGTATCAAAATATTCCACAAGCCTTACAGCATGCAAAAAAGATGCTGGAAGAAGGCGCCGACATCATAGATGTAGGCGGCATGTCCTCCCGCCCGGGAGCCCGTCTGATTACGGCAGAAGAAGAATGGAAACGCGTGCTGCCCCTGATTGAGGCCCTGCACGAGGAGCTGCCCGAGGCCATCATCTCCATAGATACCATCTATGCCACTACAGCCCGCAAAGCCGTAGAAGCCGGAGCAGCCATCGTCAATGACATCTCTGCAGGACGCATAGACCCCGAGATGTTTCCCACGGTAGCAGCCTTACAAGTGCCTTACATCCTCATGCACATGCAGGGCCTGCCGCACAACATGCAGCAACAGCCCGTTTATGAAGATGTGGTGCGCGAGGTCTTTGACTTCTTCATAGAAAAAACGGGCCGGCTCCGGGAACTCGGCCTGCACGACATCATCCTCGACCCGGGTTTTGGCTTTGGAAAGACCCTGGCGCACAACTATGCGCTTTTGCGGCAGCTCTCCGTTTTCCGCGCTTTTGACATGCCCCTTCTCGTGGGTATATCCCGAAAATCCATGATCAACAAAGTGCTCCATACGAAGCCGGCTGAAGCCCTCAATGGCACCACTGCCGCACACGTGCTGGCCTTGGAGCAGGGAGCCAACATCCTGCGCGTACACGATGTAGCCCCTGCCCGTGAAGCCATCGCCATCTGGGAGGCATTTCACAATCCCACAGAGATAGCATGAGCTCGACACCATCCCTGACAGAAGACCAAATCAAAAGAATAGCGCTTGCCTACCTCAAGCATTACTACCGTTTCCGCCCGCGAACGGAAAACGAGGCTTCCCTGACGCTCTTAGACAGCTACCTCGAGGGAAACATTCAGGTAGATGTGATGCTCATCTTCTGCAGGCCGGAGATCCTCCATACCCTCAGTTCGCAAAAAAACGAACAGCAAAAAGCCCTCCAAATCATTTCGAACGATCAGTGCGACTTCATCGCCACCTGCGAAGCCACCTCACGGGAAGTCAAAAAAGAGCTCTACTACCACTTTGAAAAGAACCTCTGGCGTCTTGACAGCCTGGCCTTTGGCCTTTTTCTCACCACAGGCTTTTTTATTTACGCGGAGCTGTTGCCCGACTGGTTTCCCCCTCTTTTGCAGCCGTTGTTAGAACCCTTTGAAAAACATCAACCGGTTTTACTTGCAAAGCTGGCCATAGGCCTAAGTTTTTTCACAGCAGCCATCGGTGCGCTTATCAGCCGGTACAACAAGAGATTTAACATCCGCTACCGCTACATTTATGCCTTACGCCAGTTTGAGAAGTATTATGCCGATGAACAGTGGGTGGCCTTTTCTCAAGAGGTCTTTGAGGAAAACGAAGGAAAAACTTACTGGAAGAAAAGCAAGCACTACC
>WGBN01000165.1 GCA_015494245.1 Saprospiraceae bacterium
CATATAAGCCGCCGGATAATAGAAGCCCTTTGGGCGCGTTCTATATCCGGCGGCTTATATGCCCGCAAAATGGAGCAGATGCGGTGAAAATTGCTGAGCTCGTTTGCTGTTTGGGCGATAAAACCTGTTTTTTTCCAAACTTTTTTGGTTTGGAATGCCACTGAGCGTTTTTTAAACGCTTGGTTTTTGGTATTTTTGCAAAAGTGGTTTTTAACCACAAACTGTATCTCTTAGCGCGTAAAGTATTTAATTATGAAGATGGCTCTCAAAACCCTGTTTCTCAGTCTCTTATTCATGGGTGTACTCCTATCGCCCGTGATGCTCTCAGCACAAACCCCTGAATCCACACTCACGGAATCAGGCGCCCCTGAAGACGGCGACCATCCCATTGATGGCATCGTCGAGAAAAAACTTACCGTAGAACATCGCGTATTGCCCTATGACGACATACGCGAGATTGACGTTTTTTGGGAAAAGCGCATCTGGCGCGTCATAGACGTGCGCGAAAAGATGAACAAACACTTCATCTTCCCGGAACGCCCCTTGTTTAAAATCCTCCTCGATGCCGCCATCAATGGAGATATCACGGTGTATAGCCCGGAGGACGATAAATTCCTCCATCCGCTGACTTCTGATGAAGTGGCTGCCCAGGTCAGCTATATGGATACCACCATCACTTTCGATCCCGAAACCTATGAAGAGATCGTCGAAGTCGTGCGCAACGAAATCAATCCGGAGGATATCAAGCGCTTCCGCGTGAAGGAGGATTGGTTCTTCGATCGCGAAACCTCTACCCTGCAGGTGCGCATCCTCGGCATTGCTCCCATCCAGGATGTTACGGATGATGACGGCAACTTTCTCTATGAGAAAGTCATGTTTTGGGTCTATTACCCCGATGCCCGCGAAGTGCTCGCCCGTGAGAAAGCTTATGTAGAGGGCAACGATGCCTCGCTGACCTCCTGGGAAGATATCATGGAAATGCGATATTTCTCCAGTTATATCTACAAAGAGTCCAATGTCTATGACCGGCGCCTGAAAGATTACCTCTCCGGCGTAGATCTGTTGCTGGAGTCGGAGCGCATTAAGCAAAGCATCTTCAACTTCGAACAGGACCTCTGGTCATATTAAATTTCTTTTTGGCCTTTCGGCAAAAGGATTAAAAAATCCCCATCAAGCTCAGCTTGATGGGGATTTTTTGTTTTAGCTGGTGTCAGAATGTTCCTTTAAGGCATTTCAGCATTATAAAAATAGATATAGCTCTCTATTGTTTTTTAAACTCAAATTTTTTTATGATGAAGAAGACTCTCAAAATCCTGTTTCTCAGACTTCCATGTCTCGGGCTTTTTTTGCTACCCCTTTTGCTTGTTGCACAAGAGTCCGAAACAGCGCTTACGGAATCGGGCGCTCCTGAAGTTGCAGCCCCGCCAGTGGATGGCGTAGTGCTCAAAAAGCTCACCACCGAACACCGCGTCTTGCCTTATGACGACATACGGGAGACCGATCTCTTCTGGGAAAAGCGCATCTGGCGTGTGGTGGATGTGCGTGAAAAAATGAATAGACATTTCATTTATCCACAGCGCCCGTTCTTTGAGGTTTTGTTAGACGCTGCAATGAGTGGTGAAATTACTGTTTATAGTCCTGAAGATGACCACTTTTTGCACCCTTTAACCCCTGATGAGGTTGCCGCCCAGGTCAGTTATACGGATACGACCATCATATTCGATCCAGAAGACTATGAGCCGGTGCTCGAGGTGGTAACGAATACCATCAATCCCGAAGACATCAAGCGCTTTCGCATTAAGGAGGATTGGTTCTTTGATCGCGAGAGCTCTACTTTGCGGGTGCGCATTCTCGGCATTGCCCCCATCCAGGATGTTACGGATGACAATGGCAACTTCATTTATGAGAAGGTCATGTTTTGGGTCTATTATCCCGATGCCCGTGAAGTGCTTGCCCGCGAAAGGGCTTATGTGGAGGGCAATGATGCCTCTCTGACTTCTTGGGAGGACATCATGGAGATGCGCTATTTTTCCAGTTACATTTACAAAGAGTCCAATGTCTATGACAGGCGTTTAATGGACTACCTCTCCGGCGTGGATTTATTGCTGGAGGCCGACAACATCAAGCGTTCCATCTTCGATCTGGAGCAGGACCTTTGGTCGTATTGAGACGCTACAGATATACTTTACGCCAGGTTTTTTACATCCCTGCTGAGCTTTGCTCAGTAGGGATTTTTATCTGAGTTTCTCCCTTTTCTTTATTATTTTTACGGCATGGTAGAACTCGCATCACTCATCATTCTCGGTATTTTGGCACAATGGATAGCCTGGTACACGCGTTTGCCGGCCATTTTGCCGCTCATACTCATTGGCCTGGCAGTAGGGCCTGTGTCCAGTCTTTTTATAGCAGATGGCAGCAAATGGATGGAGCCGGTCTATGACCCTGAGAGGGGATATGGTCTGTTTCCCAACGATTACCTCTTTTATTTTGTGGAGCTGGCTATCGGCATCATTTTGTTTGAGGGCGGGCTGACTTTAAAGATGAAAGAAATTCGGGAGGTGGGGCCTACCATCTGGAAGTTGATTACGCTGGGCGCTGTGATTACTTTTGTGGGAGGCGCTCTTGGCGTGCATTACATCATGGGGCTCAACTGGCAGTTGTCATCTCTTTTCGCTGCTTTGATCATCGTCACGGGACCAACTGTGATTGCGCCGATTTTGCGGAATTTGCCGTTGAAGCCCAGGGTGGCTACGGTGCTCAAATGGGAGGGTATTTTAATAGACCCTTTGGGGGCTTTGGTGGCGGTTTTGGTCTTTGACCTTATCATCAGCGGGGAGGGCGGAGCTTTTACGCTCCATGCTTTTGAATCTTTTTTCAGGATTTTAATTGTGGGATCAAGTTTGGGCTTTACTGCGGCTCATTTTTTACGGGCTATGCTGAAGCACAAATTGATACCTCACTACCTCATCAATGTTTTTACGCTAGCCCTGGTGTTGGCTGTTTTCGTAGCTTCCGATCAGTTAGAGCACGAATCGGGCTTGTTGAGTGTGGTGATTATGGGCATGGTGCTTGGAAACATGGACACCAAGGAGCTGAGTTACATTCTGGATTTTAAAGAGTCGCTCAGCATCTTACTCATTTCTATGCTTTTTATTTTGCTCTCCGCAAATATTGACATTGAGCAGATTTTGTTGTTGAGGGATTACCGCGCCTTGGGTTTGTTTCTGTTTGTCGTTTTGGTCTTGCGGCCCTTGTCGGTTTTCATTAGCACCCACGGTTCGAGCCTGAGCAGGAATGAGAAGGCTTTCATCTCCTGGGTTGGCCCGAGAGGTGTGGTAGCCGCCGGTGTAGCCTCGCTTTTTGGTATGAAACTGATGGGAGAAGTGGAAGGTGCGGAGTATATTACCCCTCTGGTCTTCATGATTGTGGCGGGCACAGTACTTATCAACGCCACTACGGCCCGTTACATAGCCCAATGGCTGGGCGTAGCCCGCAAGGAGCGCGAGGGCATCCTCATCATCGGAGCCAACAAAGCGGCGCGGCTCATTGCCAGGTATTTACAGGATGCAGGTAAGGAAGTGATCCTCCTCGATCGCTCTGCCACTCTGGTGGAAAAAGCCCGTGCCCAGGGCTTGACGGCCATCCAGGAAGACGTCTTTTCCGACGACTTGCAGGACCATCCCGAATTGCTGAATGTGAAAACCGTTCTTGCGATGACGGCCAGCTCGGATGTCAACAAATTTGCCGTAGAGCGATTTAAAAATTGGCTGGAAGACGAAGGTGTCGCCTATCGCCTGATTACTCCGGATGAGTTGCTCCTGCAGGCAGAGGGCAAGGCCGTTGCTCCGGAGGAAGGTCTTTTCTCCTGTGTGGACGATTATCTGAACCTCAGCGAAACGGTGCGCGATTATCCGTATTTGCACGAAATACCCATTCCCTCCAAAGAAGCTTTTGACGAAATTATTGCCCGCATCAACCGGCAGGAAGAAAGTGTGCCGCTCTTCATCAAGCGCAAAGAGGGACAGCAAATTGATATCATCCTCTCCCGTTGCAAAGATATGGATATCCGGCCCGGCGATGTGCTGGTCTATATCGGCAAGGAACTCCCCGCTGAAACAGAAGAAGAGCCAAGGCCCGTAAAAACTAATGAGAATGAGTGATCAGAGTATTCGCTGGAGACAGCGCTATCAAAATTTTCAGAAAGCGCTTGAGGTATTTGAAAGGAGATTGAAAGCCTTTCGCATCTGCCCGGAAGAAGAAGCAGAGCAAATGGCTTTGGTTCAGGCTTTTGAAATTATAGTGGAATTGTCCTGGAAATTGATTAAAGATTATCTGGAGTACCAGGGCTTTAAAGAATTGGACAGTCCAAAACAAAGTATCCGCCAAGCCTGGCAAAGCGGCCTGTTGTCTTCAGCAGAACCATGGATGGCTGCTTTGCAAAAAAGGAATCTGACCAGCCATACTTACAACGAAGCAACTTTGCAGAACGTGGTGAGGTTTATAGAGCAGGAGTTCTCGGTCATGGTAGCAGAATTAGACAGTCAAATGCAATCAAATTTATGAAATACGGACTGAAAGAGGAACAATGGAAAGTGGTGCGGGAGGTGCTTTCCGCTCATCCGGAGATAGAGCAGGCCGTTTTGTTTGGCTCACGGGCTGTGGGGCATCACAAAGAGGCTTCGGATGTTGATCTCGCCCTCAAAGGAGAGGGTGTAAATGCTTCTTTGGCTGCCGGTGTTCGTTTTGAGATGGAAGAAGATACCTGGTTGCCCTTCTTTTTTGATGTGCTGGCTTACAACGATATTCAAAATCCGGATTTACGTAGGCAGATTGACGAGTTTGGTAAAGTCATTTACGAAAAAGAATCTTCAAGCTCTGTAGGAAATTCAAATTAGGCTATCTTTGCAGCGCTTTATGTAGCTTTTAAGACCTCTTACTTATGCCCGTTATAGAAATGCGTGTTCCCGTTATCGGGGAATCTATCAATGAAGTTACTCTTTCGCAGTGGCTGAAAGAGGACGGTGCTTATGTGCAGCGCGATGAGCCGATTTGTGAATTTGAATCGGACAAGGCGACTTTGGAATTTCCGGCAGAGGCTTCCGGCAAGCTCATTCACGTAGCTGCTGAAGGGGACGACCTGGAAATTGGCGCTTTGGTGGCCCGCATAGACACAGATGTACAGGCTTCTTCTGAGGAGTCAGCTCCTGCCGGAGGTGATGCGGGGGCGACAACAGAGGTTGCGGCTGAGAAAGAACCTGTTGAGGCTTCGGTTTCACCGGCCGGTGAAGGGAGTTATGCTGCCGGCACGCCCTCTCCGGCTGCGGCCAAATTGATGCGCGAGGCCGGTTTGGAAGCTGCCCAGGTGAGCGGTACAGGCAAGGGCGGGCGCATTACGAAGCAGGATGTATTGCAGGCCATAGAGCAGCAGAAGCAGGCTCCGACCGAAAAGCCGGAGCAAAAAGAGGAGGCGTCTGCACAGGCTCCCCTGTTTGGCGAAAGCCTGCAGAGAAAAGAGCGCCGCAAAAAAATGAGCCGCATGCGTCGCACCATTGCCCGTCGTTTGGTCTCGGCCAAAAATCAGACGGCCATGCTGACGACCTTCAACGAGGTAGATTTGACGGAAGTCATCGCCCTGCGCAAGAAGTATCAGGAAAAATTTGTCGAAAAATACGGCATCAAGCTGGGCTTTATGTCGCTGTTTGCCAAGGCCTGCGCGACGGCGCTGATGGAGATGCCCGATGTAAATGCCTTTATTGATGGCGATGAAATTGTCTATCACGATTACGTGGATATTTCCATTGCCATTTCTACGCCAAGCGGATTGGTCGTGCCGCCGGTTCGGAATGTGGAGTCGCTGCACTTTGCTGATATAGAGCGCAAAATCAAAGAGCTGGCCGTCAAAGCACGCGAGGGGAAATTGAGCCTTGAAGAGATGAGTGGCGGCACCTTTACCATCACCAACGGCGGTGTTTTCGGCTCCTTGCTGAGTACGCCTATTCTCAACGAACCGCAGAGTGCCATCCTCGGCATGCATGCCATCAAAGAGCGCCCCGTAGCGGTGAATGGCCAGGTTGAAATACGACCAATGATGTACCTGGCGCTTTCTTACGACCACCGCATCATTGACGGGAGTACTTCGGTAACTTTCCTCGTCAGAGTTAAAGAATTACTCGAAGATCCGGTTAAACTCTTACTGGATATTTGACGTTTATACAGGAGAGGCAGCCCGAGCTGCTCTCATTTTTTCTTTTTTAATTTCTTTTCATGAGTAACAAAGTTGAAAACAAAAAAGTGGTCAGTCTCTCTTATGAGTTGAGGCTGGACCAGGAAGGCGCCGATGTCGTTGACCAGGCATCCAAAGACAAACCTCTGACGTTTTTGTATGGCGCCGGGCAATTGCTGCCGGCCTTTGAGGCCAACATCAAAGACCTCAGCGCAGGCGATAAATTCTCTTTTCAATTGTCTCCGGCCGAAGGCTATGGAGAGGTTGAAGAGCAATTTTTCGTAGAGTTGCCCAAAAACATCTTCATGCAAGACGGCAAGCTCATTGATGAGTTGAAAGTGGGCGCTTATATCCCGATGACGGACCCCCAGGGCAATCAACTCCAGGGCAAAGTAGTCAGCATAGGCGAAGAAACCGTAACCATGGACTTCAACCATCCTCTGGCTGGTCGCACGCTCTTCTTTAGTGGAGAGGTCGTAGATGTGCGCGATGCTTCTGAGGAGGAATTGGACCATGGCCATGCGCACTGAGTAAAGGCAGTTTGGGGGCCTGGCTTCCAAACTGCCTTTTATTTCAAAAAAGCTCGTAAATTTCTTTTTACAGCGGATTTTTTGAAGAGGTCTTTGAGGACTTCTTCTGTTATTTCCTCCCATTCTTTTTGGCTCATTTCGAGGAGTTTTTCTTTTGGTTCGAAGGCTGGTTCTGTGTGTTGTTTGGCGAAGCGATTCCAGGGGCATACCTGTTGGCAGATGTCGCAGCCGAAGGCCCATCCTTCCAATTTATTGCGGTATTCGGCGGGGATTTCTTCGCGCAATTCGATGGTGAGGTAGGAGATGCACTTGCGGGCATCGAGCAAATAGCCTTCGGAGCTGATGGCGTCGGTGGGGCAGGCTTCGATGCAGCGGCGGCAGTTGCCGCAGTGGTCGCGTTGCATGGGAGCATCCGGTTCGATTTCCAGGTCGGAGATGATTTCTGCGAGGAAGAAGTAGGAGCCTTCTTTGCGGCGTATGAGTAAGGTGTGTTTTCCCGTCCATCCCAATCCGCTGCGTCGTGCCCAGTCGCGTTCCATGACGGGGGCGCTGTCCACGAAGACGCGGCCGTGGATGTCGCCGATTTTTTCCTGTAAGGTTTTTACGAGTTCTTTGAGTTTGCGTTTGATGACGAAGTGGTAGTCTTCTCCATAGGCATAGATGCTGAGTTTTGGAGCTTTGGGGTCTTTTTGTTTTTTTTCGGTATAGTAATTATACATCAGGCTGATGACTGTTTTGGCTCCGGGCACGAGTTTGCGGGGGTCCACTCTTTTGTCGAAGTGGTTTTCCATGTAGTGCATTTTCCCGTGATAGCCGAGTTGGAGCCATTGTTCTAAGCGCCGGGCTTCTTCTTCCATGAATTCGGCTTTGGCGACCCCTACGAAGGAAAAGCCGAGGCGGGCGGCCTCGGCGAGGAGGATTTCTTTGTTTTTTCGGGGCGCATCCATGGGTGGAGCTTTATTGAAGGATTTGCAGCTTGGCGAATTTGAGCATGATGCGCTTTTGTTCTTTGAGCTGGTGGAAGAAGATGGTAGCTACGCGTTTGTCGCGGGCGCCATCTATGGCGAGCACTTTGCCTTTGCCGAATTGCAAGTGCAGTACTTCCATGCCGGCTTGTATGGCTGCCGAGGGGCTGGGGCGGAAATCCTGTGGTACTTTGATAGGGGTTTTCAGTTTTCCGGCAGCCCGTTTGAAGTTGCCGCGCACGCCTGCTCGAGTGTTGTTTTGAGCGTTGAGGTTGGCCATGGGTTGTGCTGCGCCTTCGATGTGTTGGGGGTCGATTTCCAAGAGGAAGCGGCTGGGGTCGTTGTAGCGCATCTGGCCATAGCGGTAGCGGCTGAGGGCATAGCTGATGGTCAGGTAGCTTTCGGAGCGGGTGATGGCCACGTAAAACAGTCTTCTTTCTTCTTCTATGCCTTCGGGGCTGTCCATGGCCATGAAGGAGGGGAAGAGTTGTTCTTCGAGGCCGACGACGAATACGGAGGGGAATTCCAGACCTTTGGCGGCATGTACGGACATGAGTGTTACAAAATCGTCGTCTTCCGGCAGGTTTTGGTCGAGGTCGGTAAGCAGGGCGATGTTTTGGATATAGGCTGCGAGGCTGAGGTCTTTTTCTTCATCCTCTTCATCTTGGGCGATAAATTCGCTGATGCCATCGAGCAGGGAGTTGATGTTTTCCATGCGGCTGAGGCCTTCGATGGAGGTGTCGTTTTTGAGTTCCTGCATGAGGCCTGAGCGCCTTGCGATGTGCAGGGCGGTTTTATAGGCATTTTCTTCTTGAGCTGTTTGGCGGAAGTTGTTGATGAGTGCGACAAAGCCATCTAAGGCGTTTTGGGTGCGGGGAGCAAAGCTCATTTTGGGGATGGTCTGCCAGAGGGTTTGTTGGTCGGCAGCGGCCTGGGCAGATATTTTGTCTAAGGTGGTTTTGCCGATGCCCCTTCTGGGGTAATTGATGACGCGGCGCAGGGCTTCATCGTCTTGGGGGTTAATGGCGAGGCGGAAGTAGGCGATGAGGTCTTTCACTTCTTTGCGTTGATAGAACGAC
>WGBN01000166.1 GCA_015494245.1 Saprospiraceae bacterium
GTGACTAAATGAGGCCTGAGGTGTCTTTGAAGCAGAAAGGGATTTTCGCTGCTTTGCGTGCAGGAAATATTTCACTGTCTTAAACACCAAAAAAATGGATGAATTAACCAACTGGACGACTCTTTTTCTGGAATCTTTACGAGCATTTGGCGAACAGTTTATGCGGGCTTTGCCTGCTATTATCGGAGCTGTTTTGATCTTGCTGATTGGCTGGCTCATTGCAAAACTGGCGAGTATGGCCATTACGCGCTTGTTGAGGCTGGTAAAGTTTGATGCATTAGGCGATAGGATAGGGCTTATGGAAATGTTGGAAAAAGCCAACATTAAGATGACTCCCAGCAAGTTGTTGGGCCGCTTTGCCTATTGGCTATTGCTTTTGTTGGTTATTATCACAGCAGCAGATACCTTGGGTTGGCATGCATTGTCTAAGGAAATTTCGCATTTGCTGGAGCTTTTGCCCAATCTCTTTGTGGCAGCAGTATTTTTGATTGTGGGCATGTACATAGCCGGTTTTGTCAGGGATATTATTGCCAGTGCTACAGCGTCTCTTTCCATTGGCTCGGGAAGAGTTATTAGCCAGGCTATTTATTATCTGTTGATTGTCATTGTTACACTCACGGCTTTGGACCAGGCCGGAGTGGATATTTCGATCATTACGAACAATCTGATGCTCATTCTCGGAGCAGTTTTGTTGGCAGCTGCACTTTCTTATGGATTGGCCTCCCGAGATGTCTTGTCAAATATTCTGGCATCTTATTTCGCCCGTTCGATCTACAAGCCGGGGCAGTTTGTAGAGATAGAAGGTGCTCGTGGAGAGGTGAAATCGGTTACGGGAGTGGCAATGATTGTTAAGGTGGAAGATGACCTGCTGGTTATTCCTACCAAAGATTTGATGAATCACAGGATTAAAATACTCGGGGCTTGAGGCCTAAGCCCTGCTTAACAACTTTTCACGTAATGAGGAAAGGGCATATTGCCTTTTCCTCCTTTAAGAACTCAAACCCATGAATACTTTCGCATCTTACTTGTTTGCTGCTGCTTTTTGGGCGGCAGCATGCTTACCTGCTGTTGCACAGTTTGCAACAGTAACTTATGATCGTTCTCTGAATGTTTTCGGGAACTATGAAGCTTTGCCCTCTGAGCAACCTCTTATGTTTACAGGCCTGGCGCCGGCGAAGACCGATGTGGTAGAGGTTTACGTTTTTACTTATAAGGGAAAGAAAAAACGCAAACCCCTGGCCTATGCAAGTTGGCATCGGGAGGAGGCGACCGTGGATTCGGCTCCGACTACTTTCAAAATACCTCTGAGTTACCCCCTGGAGGCAGGTAAAAAATACGACATCTACCTCCACTACCTCAGCTTGATGGAGGATGGCGAAAAAGAGATGGTTGAAAATACTTTAATGAAGACCATGGATATGTACCTGAGAAAGGTATTTGATGTACAAGGTCGAAAACTGCGATTAGAAGGGAAAGTTAAGGAGGTCTATCGCTATCTGAATAAAATCGTCTATGCAGGCCTGGAACGCTATGCCTTTCCGGATGCATCCGGATTTTCCGGATTTTCTGAGTTGGTGAAGGAACATCTGGCAAGCCTGGAAAAAATTAGTATCAGTAAGTTGGATGATTTTTCATCACCGGTTGTTCCGGATTCCCTTAAACTCGGAAAGCGTCTGAAAAAATCTTTAGAAAAAACAGCCCGTCATGCTAAGGCCAGAGAAGCAGCCTTAAAAGCCTTAGAGGAAGTCCTCGCTGCCGAGTTGCATACAGCACTTAGCGGGCCGGTCTGGAAATTGACGGATGTGCGCTTTATCAATGACTATCCCACCAAAGCGCGTAAAGGGTATTTTGCCGTTCATGTGGGATATGGCACTGCTTTGATTCAGCAATATCCGGATCATTTGGATTATGGCTCTTCAGCTTATGCAGGCTTGTCTTTCCCCCTGGCAACCAGCACGCTGGCGCCCGTGTTTATGCGCAATGCTTCACTTACGGCAGGAGTCTTTTTTGACAATTTTTCCACACAAAGCGGCCTCGAAGTCAGTGGGCCTGTTTTAGGGCGGCCTTTTTACTTGGGGTTGGACTACAAGCTTTTTCAGTTTGTTCGTTTTAATGCCGGAGCCACTTTTATGG
>WGBN01000167.1 GCA_015494245.1 Saprospiraceae bacterium
CTGCAGGGGCAGGAACCGGAGGACGAAAAACTGCGCACTGAATTGGCCGCCCTGGAACAGCGCTTAGACACAATTTGCAGCATGGCTGCCGAACAAGGCGTTGCCGTGTTTTTTGACGCCGAGGAAAGTTGGTACCAGGATACCATCAACATGTTAGTCAACAAGATGATGGCAAAATACAACAGAGAGCGGGCCGTCGTTTACAACACCTTCCAGCTTTATCGCATAGACCAGTTGGACTACCTCAAAGAGTCCTTTGAACGCGCTCAACAAGAAGGTTACATCCTTGGCGCCAAACTGGTGCGGGGGGCTTACATGGATAAAGAACGCGAACGGGCCAGGAGTCTCGGTTATCCTTCGCCCATCCACCCCAACAAAGAAGCTACAGATAAAGCCTACAACGAGGCGCTGACCTTTTGTGTAGAGCACTATGCCGAAATGGCATCGGCGAACGCCTCTCACAATGAAGAGAGCAACCGCCTGCAGGCCGAGCTCATCGCCGAAAAGGGCATCGTAAAAAATCACCCCCATCTGAACTTCTGCCAACTCTACGGCATGAGCGACCACCTGACCTTCAATTTGGCGCAAGCCGGATACAACGTCGCCAAGTACGTGCCTTACGGTCCTGTCAGAGATGTGTTGCCGTATCTCGTGCGCCGGGCCGAGGAAAACACTTCTGTTACGGGAGACATGAGCCGAGAGCTGGCCCTGATTCAAAAAGAAGCAAAACGCAGAAAGCTGGGATAGGTACTATGGAGGAAACACACACCGCTTATTTGATTCTCGGCAGCAATCTGGGCGACCGCCAGGCCTGTCTGCTGGCTGCCGAACGGGGTATCGAAAGGCAAATCGGCCACATCAGCAAGCGCTCTCGAACTTATGAGACGGAGCCTTGGGGCGTGCCGCCCGGCCATCCTCCTTATCTCAACAAAGTACTTGAGGTGCAAACGACGCTCTCCCCCCGCGAGTTGCTCAACGCTTCTCAGGAACTTGAGCGCAAATTGGGGCGCGAAACCAAGCAGTTGGGGGCTCCCCGTCTCATTGACATTGACATTCTCTTTTACGACGACCTGGTGATGAGTGAGAGCGATCTGCAAATTCCTCATGCGAGTTTGCATCAGCGGCATTTTGTCCTGAAACCCTTGCTCGATGTAGCGCCCGGATTGCAGCATCCGGTTTTCGGAGCCACCGTAGAAGAATTGTTTCAGCGCTGCAAAGATGAAAAAGCGGTGCGCCCCTTCGCCGGTGAACAAAAAGCAGGGCAGGAGCAGATTCTGCCGTATCGCTACATCGCGGTGGAGGGAAACATCGGCGTGGGGAAGACGACTTTTTGCCGCATGTTGGAGCGCGATTTGGGCGCCCGCTTGATTTTGGAGCAGTTTGCCGACAACCCCTTTCTGGCTAATTTTTACGAACAGCCCGAACGCTACGCTTTTCCGGTAGAACTGTTTTTCATGACGGAGCGCCATAAACAATTACAGGAAGAACTCCGCCAGGTACAGCTTTTTGACAAATTGCTGATCTCGGACTATCTTTTTGTGAAAACCATGCTTTTTGCCAGGAACAATCTCTCCGATGAGGAGTTTCGCCTCTTTCGCAGGTTGTTCGAAGTGCTAAACGATTCTTTTTCCCAACCCGATTTGATTGTTTATTTGTATCGCCCTGTGGAGGAATTGATGTCGCAAATTCGACAAAGAGGTCGGGTTTATGAAAAAAACATTGAAGAAATATATCTTTCCTCCATCCAAGACGTTTATATGCAGTACCTTCGCCGGCACACAGAGAGCCCTGTACTCGTTTTGGATGTCTCCGGTGTCGATTTTGAGAGAGATCAGAAAGCCTTCCGGCAAATGAAATCTCTGTTGGCACAGAGGTGGGACGCGGGGATGCACCAGGAAAGAATATGCACAAGTACACCTTTATAAAAGACCCTAAAGCCCTTCGCGATTTTGTCGAAAGACATCGTCGCGTGCCCTGGATGGGATTTGATACGGAGTTTATCGGTGAGCGGCGCTATCATACCTTATTGTGCTTGGTTCAGGTCAGCTCTCCGGAGGGTTTGTTTTTGATTGACCCTTTGGCAATTAAAGACCTCAGCCCTTTTGAGAGCCTCCTGGCTTCACCTGAAATCATGAAAATCACTCATTCGGGGGAGAACGACTATCGCCTGTTTTTCCGTAAAAGCGGTCTAACCCCTCGCAACGTCTTTGATACCCAGATGGCTGCGGGTTTCGTGGGCTATGCCTATCCGGTGGGCTTCGACAAGTTGTTGCGTACTGAGTTGGGCGTACATCTCAACAAGAGCTATTCCGTAACGGACTGGCAGGCCAGGCCCATGAATGAGCAGCAATTGCGCTATGCCTTAGACGACGTGATTTATCTGCGCGACCTTTGGGCCAAGCTGGATGAGAAGCTTCGAAAAGCCGGCAGATTGGCCTGGGCGCAGCAGGAGTTTAAGGTCTATGAATCGGCCGAGATGTACGAGGTGGACCCCAACAAGGAGATTCTCAACTCCAATTTGATGCGGCGCTATGGGCAAAAAGACCGCCTCTTTCTGATGCGCCTTCTTCGCTGGCGGGATAAAGAGGCCCGGCGAAAGAACTACTCTCGAGAGATGGTGCTTTCCAAAAAAAGCATCCCCGATTTGGTCAAGGCCATGCGCTCGGGTGGCGATGCCCTGGCTCAGAATCGCCGTTTGCCGCAGTCGGTGCTCAAAAAGTACGGCAGCGTGTTTCGCGAAATGGCTTCCAAGCCCATGACGCAGGAAGAAAAGCAACTGCTCTCGGAAATTCCGCGCTCCACTTCTGCACATCCCCGCTATGAACTGGTGCTGGAGTTGCTCTACCTTCTCGTGCAATTCAAATGCCAGGAAGCCGGCATCTCTCCGGCACTGGCCATGCCGAGGCATATCATCCGGGCTTTAAAAGAAGACATCAGCTATAAAGCGCCCATCCTCTCTACCGGCTGGCGCCGCGATTTCCTCGGAGGCGATTTCCTCGACTGGCTGGCCAGAGCGGATACACTCGAAATACGCTTTTTGCAGGATAAAATTGAGATTTTGAAGAAGGGGTGAAAGGGGTTGAAGTGGTTGAAGCGGTTGAAGCGGTGAAAGCGGGGAAATTGGGGGAATTGGTTGTCTGTTGTCTGTTATCTATTATCCGTTGTCCGTTAACTGACGAAAGGATCGGGGTGCTGACGTAAGGAAGACCCCCGAGCCGGCCTCATTTGCTGTTGTCTGTTGTCTGTTGTCTGTTATCCCCCATTTCCGATCCCTGAGCCTGCCTGCTGCAGGCAGGCTGGAGCGAAAGCGGAAGATCGGGGAGCGGATTTTAGAGCCCGCTTAGCTGAAGAATCCTTGTATGTTATCTGTTGTCTATTGAATCGAGGGGAATTGGGTAATGGTTTATCGTGTATCGTGTATCGTGTATCGTTGGTTTGGGCATAATGGGGTAATGAACGTAATGTGCGTAACAATCACAACACAAAGACACTTAAAACAGGCCCCTTAGCGCCTTATATGGCCAAATTTGCAGAGAAAATGGCTGTAGTCGCCGGACTATACGTGCCGGACATGAATCCAACATTCTTTGCGCTTTAGCGTGAAACAAATATGTAACAGCCATAACTCAACCATGCTTGAAAACGAGACCTTTGCGTCTTATATGGCCAAATGAACATAAATTGGGGAAACTCACAACTCACCACAGAGTTCACGGAGTACACGGGGTACACGGAGAAGTTTTCCGTGAACCCCGTGGTGAAACCTTGGAGCCACTGCAATCAACTACCTATGCCCAAAGGCGTACCCCACTCCCAATTGCAGGTTGTTGTTGTGCAGGACGGGTCTTCTGGCACCGCCCTCCTGTACAAC
>WGBN01000168.1 GCA_015494245.1 Saprospiraceae bacterium
GTTTTAGGCTCCTTTGCATTTTTTTGCCTGCGCCCCCCCCTGGCCCCCCAAAGTGGGGGGATGGCCACCCGCGAAAAATGCAAAGGTGTTACCCTGAGCGTAGCCGAAGGGCGTTGTCCTGAGCGGAACGAAGTGGAGCCGAAGGGCGTTGTCCTGAGCATAGCCGAAGGGCGTTACCCTGAGCTGGCAAAAGCCCCGTAGGGGCGATATCTTGGTAGCCCAGGGCGTCAGCCCTGGGTCGTATAGGAGTATTAGTAAAAGCCCCGTAGGGGCGACACCTTGGTCACTGATTTGAAGTTTATCTGTTTCATACACATTGAAAAAGCAGGTGGCATCACCATGCATGCTCTGCTGCATAAGCTTTTCTGCGGCTATATCTCACCTTCACCTGCTTTTGGTGAGTTTTTTACGGCAGGGGATCTGGCCCGATTAAAGCGCTATTGGCCTTTTCCCTTAAGTGGTATCGGAGGGCATCGCATGGGAGCTTGGCTGGGGTATGAAGAGGTACTTAAAAGAGAGTTGTTTTACTTTACTTTTTTGAGGAATCCACTGAAGCGTTATCTCTCTCATCTCAACTGGCAGATGCATATCAAAAAACGCTTTGGCAGTCCGGAGGAATTTATTGCAGACGATTATTTTGACAATTTTCAGTGCTATCGCATTGCCGGTTCGCGCCATGCAGAAAAGGCTTGTGCCATGTTGGAAGAGCGTTTTGCCTTTACAGGGCTTTTGGAGGAGTACGATCGTTCTCTTCTGCTATGGCGTCATGCTTTAGGTCGTCCGGATTTGGACTTGCGTTATCAGCGAGAAAACGTTAAGGATTACGGTGCTCAGACCATCCGGCGAGAGGATTTGACGGATCGGCTCTGGAAGAAAATTGAGGAAAAAAATGCAGAGGACATGGCCTTGTACGAATGGGTGCGCAGGGAACTTTTCCCCCGTCAGGAGCAGGCATATGGCCCGGGCCTGGAAGAAGACCTGGTGGCCTTCCGGCAAATGAATGAGGGCTATTCCTTTCCCCTGAGTGCCCGTTGGAAGCGGAAGGCCTCCAATGTTTTGTTGGGGAGGATTTTGCAACCGTTTTTGGGAGCTTGATATAGTTGAGCATTATTTCTTATCTTTGCTTCTATGAAGAAGTTACCTGTTGGCATACAAAGTTTCTCTGAGCTCCGTGAGGGGGGATATCTCTACGTAGATAAAACCGAACACATTCATGAGCTGGTTGCCGGAGGGAAATACTATTTCTTTTCCCGACCCCGACGTTTCGGAAAGTCCTTGTTGGTGAGTACTATGCAGGAGTTGTTTTCCGGCAACAGAAAATTATTTGAGGGCCTATGGATAGAGAATGAGTGGGATTGGGGAAAGAGGAATCCGGTTTTGCATATTCCTTTTAGCAGTTTGGGATATAAGGAGTTGGGCTTGGAGCAGGCCTTGCACCGGCATCTTGATAAAGTTATAGAAGACAAGGGCTTTGATATAGAAGAAGAGTCTTTGTCTCAAAAAATTGAGGAATTATTAAAAATATTTGCTAAAACAGAAGGCCAGGTTGTTTTGCTGATAGATGAATACGACAAGCCCATCATAGATTTTTTGGGAGAAGAAGTGGAGCAGGCCAAGGGCAATCAACAGATTCTGAAGAATTTTTATTCGGTCATTAAGGACAGCGATCCTTATCTGAGGCTGGTTTTTATTACAGGCGTGTCAAAGTTTAGTCGGGTGAGTATTTTTTCAGATTTGAACAATCTGTATGACATTACCATGAGTGAAAACTATTCTTCCATGTTGGGATATACCCAGGAAGAATTGGAAAACTATTTTGAGGCCCATTTAAACTTTTTTTGCAAAAAGAAAAGTTATAGTAGAGAAGAAGCCTTGCAGGAAATACAGAGGTGGTACAACGGCTATAGCTGGGATGGTGAGGTTTTTGTTTACAATCCCTTTAGCATATTGCTCTTTTTTCAGGACAGGAGGTTTATGAACTTTTGGTTTAAGACCGCCACACCCACTTTTCTGCTGAAATTGATTCGCAAAGAAGCTTATTACGATTTTGACGGCATCAAGGTGGGGGAAACGGCCTTTGATTCTTTTGACCTCGAGCATCTCAATATAGAAGCGCTGCTTTTCCAAACGGGCTATTTGACGATTAAGGAGTATGATGCCAAAAGGCGCCTTTATGTGTTGGGCTATCCCAATCAGGAAGTTAAGGAATCTATGTTGGAATATCTGATAGATGCATTTAGTAATGTGCCTCATACGCAGGTACGTGCATACGCTTTAGATGTTGCAGATGCATTACAGGAAGAAAATATGGAGAAAGTTAAAGAGGTTTTCAATATCCTTTTTCGCAGTTTGCCGTATCAGTTGCATCAAAAAACAGAGCGCTTTTATCATGCTGTCATTCACCTTTTTTTCAAGTATATGGGCTTAGATGTACAGAGTGAAGTAAGTACGGCGCGGGGTTCTGCTGATTCGATTGTGGTTTTTGACGATAAGGTCTATTGTTTTGAGTTTAAATTGGATCGTTCAGCCGGAGAAGCTTTGGAGCAGATCAAGAAAAGGGGATATATAGATTCTTATCGTCACACGGGCAAAAAAATTATTCTCGTGGGCGTCAACTTTTCCTCAGAAAAGCGGGAGATTGACGAATGGAAAATCGAATACTTCGATCCCACCATTAAACCATCTTGACAAAGAAAAAAAGCATTTTATTTGTTGGCGCCTTTGGTTCAAGCTCTTCTGAAGAGGGGCATACCGGCGGGCAGTTGTTTGCCTGTAACTCTTTGCTGGCCTCGGAGGCTGCCCGGGAGTTTGACTGGCTGTTGATAGACAGCATGGCCAGCACCAACAGGCGCCGCTCTTTGTGGGAGCGTTCGAGCAAGGCTATCCTGCGCTTTTTGGCTTTCGTGCGCTTGCTGCCGAAGGCTGATGTGGTTTTACTGTTCTCTTCGGCGGGCTTCAGTTTCGTAGAGAAAGCCTGTATGGCCTTGCTGGCCCGGCGCTTTGGGAAAAAGGTTGTACTGGCGCCCCGCTCCGGACTTTTGCAGGATGCTTTGGAAAAAAAAGGCTGGCGTCGCGCTTTTGCCCGTCGCGTCATCAGGCGTGTGGATTGTCTGCTGTGTCAAAGCCTTTTTTGGAAGGATTTTTACTACAAATTAGCCGGCGGCCCCAAAGAAAAATACGTACATCGCCCCAACTGGATAGATGTACGTCCCTATCTCGAGCTCCATGCTGCGGGAGAGCGGGAGTCGCAAAGGCCCCGCGTTTTGTTTCTCGGTTGGATAACGCGCAACAAGGGCGTTTTTGATCTCATTGCTGCTGCCCGCCTGTTGGGCGAAGATTGTCCGGAAATCGTGCTCGCCGGCGATGGAGATGGCATGGAAGAGGCCCGCAAGCAGGTGCAGATGGCCGGACTTGAAGGCCGCGTCCAACTCAAGGGTTGGGTTGGTGCCGATGAAAAGATGAGGCTCCTGGCCGAATCGGAGATTTTCGTTCTGCCCTCCTATCGCGATGGCTACCCCAATGCTCTGCTCGAGGCTATGGCTTCAGGTCTGGCCTGTATCGCTTCCCGCGCGGGCAGCATTCCGGAGATCATCATCTCCGGCGAGCATGGACTGTTGGTAGAGGCAGGTGAGCCCGGGCAAATAGCCGATGCCTTGCGCTTGTTGATTCATGACGTACCTTTGCGCCGGCAACTGGCCGATGCTGCCCGCCGGCGGGTATTGCAAAACAACAGCCTGGAGCAGGCCACCCGCGATTTGGCGAATTTGTTGCATCAGCTTTAGTAACAGACTTTTATGAAAATACTCAGCGTAGTTGGCGCCCGTCCCAATTTTATGAAAGTGGCGCCTTTGCATCGCGCCTTTTTGGCTCGGGGTCTGGATTCGTGCATTGTTCATACGGGGCAGCATTACGATACCCGTATGAGCAAGGTTTTCTTCGAGCAATTGGAGCTGCCCGTGCCCGATCACTATCTCGGCCTGGGAGGCGGTAGCCACACTCAACAGACGGCCCGCATCATGCTCAAGTTTGAGGAGGTGCTGCAGCAGGAAAATCCGGATATGGTGTTGGTGGTAGGCGATGTCAATTCCACCATTGCCTGTGCTTTGGTTGCCGTTAAAATGCACTATCCGGTAGCTCATGTGGAGGCCGGCTTGCGCAGTGGCGATCGCCGCATGCCCGAGGAGATCAATCGCATCCTCACCGACCGTATTTCCGATTACCTCTTCGTCACGGAGCACAGTGGTCTGGTGCATCTTGCCCGCGAAGGCGTGCCCGAAGAGAAGATCTTTTTCACGGGCAATGTGATGATAGACTCTCTGGTGTATTACCGCCAAAAAGCTGCAAAAACCGGAATCCTGCAAGAGCACCGGCTCGAGCCCGGCGAATACGTGCTCATGACCATGCATCGCCCTTCCAATGTAGATCATATGGAGGGTCTGCAGGCCATTATGGAGATCGTTCGCCGCACGGCACGGCACAAGCGAGTGGTCTTTCCCATGCATCCGCGCACGCGAAACAATCTGGAGCGTTTTGGTCTTTACACAGCCTTTCGGCAAATGGATAACCTGCTCCTTACAGAACCCCTCGGCTATCTGGAGTTTTTGCAGCTCATGCAAAATGCCTTTGCCGTGATTACTGACAGCGGTGGCATACAGGAAGAAACGACCTTCCTGAAGGTGCCTTGTTTTACTTTTCGCGAAAGCACGGAGCGCCCCATTACGGTAGAGCTGGGCACCAACATGCTCCTGCCCGATTTGAATCCCGACTCCGTAGCCGAAGCCTTTGAGGCCTTGCTACAGGGCAAAGCCAAAGAAGGCAGCATCCCGCCCCTTTGGGATGGGCGGGCTGCCGAGCGCATTGCAGAGATTTTGGCGACAGAGAGCTTATAGCTTTATCTGTAGTTCCGTCTCTGCTCCGGCTTTGGCGAGGAGTTGAAAGTGCCCGTTTTGCTTTTGGTAAAGTGCAGCAGCTTCGCGGCGGATTTTCCTGCCGCTTTCATCGCGCCGGGGGATGCGGTTTTCTACCAGCAGGAAGAGCCCTTTTTCGGGCAGGGTTTCAAGGATGAGTTTGAGCGCTTGCTGTAGTTTTTCCGGCGGAAAATACCCGGGATTCAGCACATTGGCGGCTTTGATGAGAAAGGGCTGTTCGCCATCCCATTTTTGCAGGACATCGTGTCGTTGGATGTGGATTTGCTGCGGCCTGTGGCGTTGTTCTTTTTGCAGGGCAGGATGGATAAGTGGCACCTTCTTCAAGTCGAGTGAGTGCTCTCGCCGGAGTTTTTCAAGCTCGGCCAGTTCTTTGCGAAACAGCAGGCGGGCCAGGCGGGAAAGCTGCGGGTAATAGACAAAGAAGCGATCGGCAATGAGCGTACAGGCTCCTTGGGGCTCGAAGAAAAATACCGTTTGCTCTTTTTGAAAATAATGCACTTCCGGAAAGAGGTCGGTTACATAGTATTTTTTAAAAGAGAAGTTGATCGCCTGCATCAGCTCCAGGGAAGTGATGCCGTCCGAAGCTCCGATATCCAAAATGACGGCATCTTCGGGTAATTTTTGAGCACGGATGAGTTCATTGCTCAGTGTGTGCCGGCCCGGGCGGGTGGTTTTGAAAGTGCCTCCGAGCCGCAGGTTGGAAACGGCCTGTGAAAAGGCCTTGTCCGATAGCTGATGGCCCTGCAGCAGGCTGCGAGGGTCTTTGCGCAAGTGAGCGCCAATCAGGCGACGCAAAGCGCCGGGCCAGAAAGCATCGTTGGGCTTTATGGGGAATTTCATGGGGTAAAGGTATCTTTTTATTGTCTATCTTTGTACAATTCTCAATGACTCCGGACGCTATGCAAAAACTACCCGTAGGCATACAGGACTTTCGAAAGATTCGCGAAGATGGCTATCTCTACGTAGATAAGACACAGTACATTTATGAACTGGCCTTGCAAAGCGGCTACTACTTCCTCTCCCGCCCCCGCCGCTTTGGCAAGTCTTTGCTGGTAAGTACGTTGAAGGAGTTGTTTGAGGGTAGTAAAGAGCTGTTTGAGGGGCTTTGGATAGAAGAGCATTGGGATTGGGATAAGGCCAATCCCGTTTTGCATATTCCTTTCAGCAGCCTGGGATATAAGGAGCTGGGTCTGGATCGGGCTTTGCACCGGCATCTGGACAAGATTATAGAGACCAAGGACTTTGATGTGGAAGAGGAATCTTTGTCCCAAAAGTTTGAGGAACTTTTGAAAGCTTTTGCCCAAACAGAAGGACGGGTGGTTTTGCTCATAGACGAGTACGACAAACCCATCATAGACTACCTCGGCGGGGAAATCGAGCAAGCCAAAGAAAACCAGCAGATACTCAAGAACTTTTATTCGGTGATCAAGGACAGCGACCCCTATATTCGCATGCTATTCATTACGGGCGTGTCTAAGTTCAGTCGAGTGAGTATTTTTTCGGATTTGAACAATCTGAACGACATCACCATGTCGCCGCGGCATTCTACCCTGCTGGGCTACACTCAATCTGAATTAGAACACTTCTTTGCTGAATACTTGCCGTCCTTTGCAGAGGAAAACGGGATGAGTATGGAGCAGGCGCTCTCTGCCATAAAAAACTGGTACAACGGCTACAGTTGGGACGGGAAAAAATTTGTGTACAATCCTTTCAGTGTCTTGCTGTTGTTTTACAATGGAGCTTTCTCCAACTACTGGTTCAAAACAGCTACGCCTACCTTCCTGCTCAATCTGATTCGCAAAGAAGTCTATTACGATTTTGACGGCCTCAAAGTGGGTGAAACGGCTTTTGATTCGTTTGACCTGGAGCATCTGAACATAGAAGCGCTGCTTTTTCAAACGGGTTATCTTACGATTAAGGAGTATGATGAAAAAAGGCGCCTTTATACCCTGGGTTATCCCAATCAGGAGGTTAAAGAGTCCATGTTGGAGTATCTTGTGGATGCCTTTAGCAAAGTGCCGCACACGCAAGTCCGCGCTTATGTCTTCGAAGTAGCCGATGCCCTGGAGCAGGAAGATTTGACGAAAGTCAGAGAAATCTTTAACATCCTGCTCTACAGCCTGCCGTATCAATTGCATCAGGAAACGGAGAAGTTTTATCACGCCATCATTCACCTGTTTTTTAAGTACATGGATTTAGATGTACACAGCGAAGTCAGTACCGCCCGTGGCCGGGCCGATACCATCGTAATATTCGATGACAAGATTTACTGCTTCGAATTCAAATTGAACCGCTCAGCTCAGGAAGCCTTAGAACAACTCAAAAACAGGGGCTACGCAGATAAGTATCGCGATACGGGAAAGAAAATCATCCTTATAGGCGTCAACTTTTCTTCGGAGAAAAGGGAGGTGGA
>WGBN01000169.1 GCA_015494245.1 Saprospiraceae bacterium
ACGCGTGACGGAGGTGACTAACAATAGACTTAAGAAAAACTGTAAATTTACCATGGAGTGCACGGAGTGGGTATTCTCCATTTTCCATTCTAAGAGGCCGGCTCGGGGGTCTTTCTTTGGTAGCCCAAATCAAAAATCGTTAATCGACACCTGCCTGCCGCGGCAGCAGGCAGGTTCCTTGTTCGATATTCAAAAAAGGGCTTCTCCGGCCAGCCAGCCTGCTACTGAGTGAGCAGGGCCGAACTCCGGTGCTCCGGCAGCAGGCAGGCTCCCCGATCCTTTCATTAGTTTATTTTTCATTCTTCATTTTCCATTCTTAATTTTCCCTACCTTTGCCCCAAACCACATACGACAACTATGGCAAAGAAGAAGACCAAGGCCGCTTACAGCAAAGAGCAATACCTCTACTGGTACATGCTCATGTTGCGCATTCGCCGCTTTGAGGAGCGGGCGCAGAGAGAATACGGCAAAAACATCCGCGGCTTTTTGCATTTGTACATTGGCCAGGAGGCCGTGGCTGCGGGCATTGAATCGGCCATCCGCAAGGATGATGCGCTCATTACGGCCTACCGGCAGCATGGCAACGCCATTGCGCGGGGCGTAAGCCTCAAAGCCGCCATGGCTGAGCTGTTCGGCCGCATAGACGGCGTCAACAAGGGCAAAGGCGGCTCCATGCATTTCTTCTCCAAAGAGCATCGCTACTTCGGCGGCGACGGCATCGTCGGCGGGCAAATCGGCCTGGGCACGGGCATCGCCCTGGCTGAAAAGTACAGGGGTACCGACAGGCTCTGCGTAACCATGTTCGGCGATGGCGCAGCCCGCCAGGGCATCCTGCACGAGTCCTTCAACATGGCCTCCAAATGGGAACTCCCCGTGCTCTACATCGTCGAAAATAACCACTATGCCATGGGCACAGCCGTGGAGCGCGTCAGCAAACTCACCGACTTGCACCACTTTGGCCTGGCCTACGGCATGCCCGCCAAAAAAGTAGATGGCATGCAGCCCGAATCGGTGCACGAAGCCGTCACAAAAGCTGCCGAATACATCCGCAGCGGCAAAGGCCCTTACTTCCTCGAAATCGAAACCTACCGCTACAAAGGCCACTCCATATCCGACCCCGGCAAATACCGCAGCAAGGAAGAAGTGGAAAAATACCGCGCCATAGACCCCCTCAAAACCACCGAAGCCAAGCTGCTGCAATACGGCTTCGCCACAGAAGCAGATATCAAGGCCTTCAAAGAGCAGGTCAAAACGGAAATCGAAGAAGCCGTGGCCTTCGCCTCCCAATCGCCCCTGCCGCCACCGGAAGAGCTCTTCAAAGACGAATACGTCGAAGACAACTACCCCTTCCTCCAATAAACGGCCGGCTGCAAAAGCCTCGGCAAAACCAAATTTTTTCCTATTTTTGCGCCTGCTTTGAACGGCACGGGCCGTTTACACCCTACAACATTAACTCAAACAGACATGGCAAAGAGGAAAATCAGAAGCAAAAAGAAAAACGAAGAAGTACTGGTGGACTTGGTGGAAGTCGTCGAAGAAACCGGTGAAGTCCTCGAAAAATACCAGAAGTGGATACTCGGTGGCGTTACGGCCCTCGTCCTTTTGGTAGGCGGTTATCTCGCCTGGAAAAACTTTATCATCGCACCCAAAGAAGAGGAAGCCGTCCGGCAAATGTGGAAGGCCGAAGCCCAATTCCTGAAAGACTCCTTCGACCTCGCCCTCACCAATCCGGGTGGCGGTTATCCGGGATTCTACGACATCGCCAAAGAATACAGAGGCACTTCGGCCGAAAATGCAGCCGACCTGTACGCCGCCATCAGCCACATGAAGCTGGGCCAATTCGATGCGGCCATCTCCTACCTCAAAGACTTCAAAGCCGCAGGCAAGGTCATGCCCATCGTCAAAAACGGACTGCTCGGCGATGCCTATTCCGAAAAAAACGAAATGGATAAGGCCCTCAAGTACTATCGCAAAGCCGTCAAGGCCGGCGACAACGAAGCCGTTACGCCCATCTACATGCAACGCCTCGGCATGCTGTACGAAAACCTGGGCCGCTATGAGGATGCCCTCAAAGTCTATCGCCAACTGAAAGAAAAATACCCCGATTCAGTCCCCGGCCGCGACATAGACAAGTACATCATGCGTGCAGAGCATCTGGCCGCTGCCGGATAGAACCCCCAAGCTGAGTCTTTTGACGGCTTTCGCCAAATGGGTCCCATTTGGCGAAAGCCAAAAACTATACACGCATGGCATCAGCGCTCAAAAATCTCTCGGACTACGACCCCGCCCAATTGCCTGATGCCTCCCCTTTTACTTTCGGCATCGCCCTGGCGGAGTGGAACGCCGAAATCACCCACGCCCTCTTTGAAGGCTGCTACGAAACCCTCCTCCAACAGGGAGCACGGCCCGAAAACATCCACCTCGCCCGCGTGCCCGGAGCTTTTGAACTGCCCCTGGCAACCACATGGCTGTTTAGAAAATACACCCCCGATGCGCTCATCAGCCTCGGCTGTGTCATCAAAGGCGAAACTTCCCACAACGAATACATCAACCGCGCCGTCAGCGAAGCCCTCATGCAGCTCTCTTTGAAATACGAAACCCCCTGTATCTTTGGCCTGCTTACGCCCAACACCTTCCAACAGGCCAAAGACCGCGCCGGTGGCCGCTACGGCAATAAGGGCGTCGAAGCCGCCACCACCGCCCTGCAAATGCTCGCACTAAAATCAAAAATATGAAGCTCATCACCATAGAAGCCGGCACTTTTAAACTCGACGGAGGAGCCATGTTCGGCGTCGTCCCCAAAACCCTCTGGAACCGCCTCAACCCCGCCGACGAAAACAACCTCTGCCTCTGGGCCCTGCGCTGCCTGCTCATAGATACAGGCGAACGCAAAATCCTCGTAGATACCGGCATAGGCGACAAACAGGACGCCAAATTCCGCTCCTTCTTCCATCCCGAACATACCGACCTGGAAAAAGCCCTCCAAAAACAGGGCTACCGGGCCGAAGACATCACCGATGTCTTCATCACTCACTTGCACTTCGACCACGTGGGCGGCGCCGTCAAACGCACAGAAGAGGGCAAACTCGTGCCCACCTTCCCCAATGCCGCTTATTGGAGCAACAAACGCCATTACGACTGGGCCTATACCCCCAATGCCCGCGAAAAAGCCTCCTTCCTCAAAGAAAATTTCGTGCCGCTTATGGATGCAGGCGTCCTGCAATTCATCGAAGAAAACAAAGACGGACTCACCGACTGGCTCCCGGGCCTCAAAGTGCAATTCTCCTACGGACATACCGAAGCCATGATGGCCCTGCACATAGACACCCCCCAGGGACACATGGTCTATTGTGCAGACCTCATGCCCTCCAGCCTGCATTTCGGCCTGCCCTATATCATGGCCTACGACATCCGGCCACTCGTAACGCTTAAAGAAAAAAACGACTTGCTCGACCAAGCCGTTGAAAAAGGCTGGATGCTCTATTTCGAACACGACCCCCAAACCGAGCTCAGCACCGTCGTCAAAGACGAACGCGGGCGCCATCGCGTCGGCAAAAAGGGAAAGCTCCTCAACGGCCGAATCGTTTTTGAATAGGTCATTTGCAATCCCAAACTGCAATCTTATGAACCAGCCCTCTCCCAAAGATAAAAACTGGCTGCTGCCCCTGTTCCTGTTTGGCATACTGGCAGGCGGCATGTATATAGGCATGCGCTTGGAACAACGCCAGACCGGCAGCACTACGGCTTTCCACCACGCCCGCCCGGGCAAGCTGGAGGAAGTCCTCGGATACATCCAGGGCCGATATATGGATACCATCAACCGCCGCGAACTGGAAGAAACAGCCATCCGCAGCATGTTGGAACAACTGGACCCACACAGCATTTACATCCCCCGCGAAGAGCTCAAAAATGTCGAAGAACAAATGTCGGGAGCCTTCGAAGGCATAGGCGTAGAATTCCAACTCATAGACGATACCGTAGTCATCATCAGCCCGCTCTCGGGCAGCCCCGCCAGCGAGGCAGGCATCCTCCCGGGCGACAAAATCATCACCGTGGACGACAGCCTCATCGCCGGACAGGGACTCAACTCGGCCGATGTCGTCAGCCTCCTCAAAGGCCCCAGGGGCAGCGAAGTACTCGTAGGCATAGCCCGCCACGGTATAGACTCTCTGCTGCATTTCCCCCTGCAACGCGCCCGCATTCCCCTGCACTCCGTAGATGCCGCTTATATGCTGGACTCCATCACGGGCTACATCAAACTCAACCGCTTCAGCTCCAATGCCTACCAGGAATTTATGCAGGCCCTCGACAGCCTCAGCAACAAAGCTGGCCTCAAAAACCTCATCCTCGACCTGCGGGGCAACCCGGGTGGCTACCTGCCCGAAGCCATCAAAATGCTCAACCAGTTTTTCTCTGAAAAAGACGTGTTGCTGCTCTACACCGAAGGCGCCCAATCGCCCCGGCAAGAGTACAAAACCAAGGGCTATGCCCTCTTCCCCTTAGAAAAAATCGCCGTTCTCATAGACGAAGGCTCTGCCTCCGCCAGCGAAATTGTAGCCGGCGCCCTGCAAGACCAGGACAGAGCCCTCATCGTCGGCCGCCGCTCCTTCGGCAAAGGGCTCGTACAGGAGCAATACACGCTCTCCGACAGCTCGGCCCTGCGCCTCACAGTAGCCCACTATTACACCCCCTCGGGCCGTTGCATCCAAAAACCCTACGACAATCTCGAAGACTACAAAAGCGAACTCGCCAGACGACAGGAAAACGGCGAGCTCTTCCACGCCGACAGCATCCACCTCGAGGACAGCGTCCGCTACTACACCACCAAAGGGCGCGAAGTCTATGGCGGCGGCGGCATCACGCCCGACATCTTCGTGCCCCTCGACAGCATCTATTTCGACGACAAACTCAGCCGCCTGAGAAGCCTCATCACACCTTTTGTCATTCGCTTGTTTGAATCGGGAAATCCGGACACGCTGCCTGACGAGCCGGAAGTTTTCCTCCGGCAAAAAGTCGTCAGCGATCAGATGATGGAAGATTTTCTGGCTTTCGCCAAACAGAAAAAAGTGCAGATATCAACCGCCGAGGCCGAACGCCTCAAGCCCTACCTGCGCAACTTCCTCAAAGCCCAAATCGGACGCCACCTCTTTGGAG
>WGBN01000170.1 GCA_015494245.1 Saprospiraceae bacterium
GCCATAAATTCAAAGAGGATAAAGATACCTAATGTCTGTGATAATATGAATATTGAGTGGATGAATGATTTTCAAATGGTTGCTGAATTAAATATAACGTTTAGTTGTAGAATTGATGAATAAAAAGCACCAACCGCCAACAATGTATAATCGTAATGCGGGCTTAAGCACTAAACTCAAGGAGATTTCTCCGTGAACACTCCGTGAACCCCGTGCCCCCGTGCTGAGTTCTGCAGTTCCGCCCTTGAACCCCGTATCCAGGCATGGCCCGGTCACGTTTGTCACGCGTCACGATTGTCACGTTTTTGAGGCCGGCTCGGGGGTCTTCCTTACGTCAGCACCCCGATCCTTTAGTTGGATAACCGAAAACCGCCCACCCGATTTCCCCGCTTCCACCGCTTTCACCGATTCCACCGCTTCCACCAATTCCCCCAATTTCCCCAAATTTTCATAGCTTTACGCCTTTCTAAAAACGAATGACCCAAATACTATGACTGCCATCATTATACTCATCTTTGTGCTCGGCTATATGACCATCGTCTTTGAGCACCCGCTGAAGTTGGACAAAACCGTACCGGCCTTGCTCATGGCCGCCATCATGTGGGCTTTGCTGGCCATTGGTTTTAACCAGGGTTGGCTGAGCGTGATAGACTACCACGAGCAGGTCTGGGGCGCTTTGGGCGCCTCCGGAGAAGCGGCCAAAGAGGGTTTTCAAAACACTCTGCTGCATCATCTCGGTAAGACGGCGGAGATTCTCATTTTCCTCATCGGCGCCATGACCATTGTGGAGATCATTGACCTGCACCGCGGCTTTGAGGTCTTGAAGGGCTACGTACACACGCCCAGCAAGCGCAAGTTGTTGTGGATCATTGGCGGTTTGGGCTTTGTGCTCTCAGCCATCATTGACAACCTGACGGCTACCATTGTGCTGGTTACGCTGCTGCGCAAGATCATACCGAAGCATTCCGACCGACTTTGGTATGCAGCTCTGGTCGTCATCGCCGCCAATGCAGGCGGTGCCTGGTCGCCCATCGGAGACGTTACCACCACCATGCTCTGGATTGCGCATAAGGTATCGGCAGCAGGTCTTATAGAACACATCTTCCTTCCCTCGGTAATCTGCTTTGCCCTGCCGGCTCTGATTGCCAGCTATATGAAGCCTTTCAAGGGAAAAGTGCAGGTAGATGCCCATGAAGATTTGGTGGCTGAGAAATTGTTGAGCAGCCGCCTGATGCTATATCTGGGGCTGGGCGGCATCATTGCAGTACCCGTTTTTAAGACGGTAACCCATTTGCCCCCTTACCTCGGCATGATGCTCAGCCTTGGAATTGTTTGGCTGGTCTCAGAATACATTCACCCCGAGGAAAACTTCACGGAAGAGCGCAGGCACTTGTACAGTGCCCACAAGGCCTTGTCGCGCATTGAAATGTCGAGCATTCTGTTTTTCCTCGGCATTCTGATGGCTGTGGCGGCATTAGAGAGCCTGGTATTCGGCACCATCATGCACAATGGAGAAGAAACCTATGTAGGTACCCTGCGCTATATGGCCGAGGCCCTGGCCAAGGTCATACCCAATGTAGATGTCGTCATCATCATCCTCGGCTTTCTTTCGGCCATCATAGACAACGTACCGCTGGTAGCTGCAGCTATGGGTATGTACGACTTTCCGTTAGATGCCTCTTACTGGCACTTCATCGCCTACTCGGCCGGTACGGGGGGCAGCATGCTCATCATCGGCTCCGCAGCAGGTGTGGCAGCTATGGGCATGGAGAAGATAGATTTCATCTGGTACTTCAAGAAAGTCAGCTGGCTGGCTGCCCTGGGCTTCCTGGCTGGATGCGGAATTTTCACTCTGGAGCAAATGCTTTTCTACCATTAGTACCATGTGGCACGAAGCATTTCTCCAAAGCATCCGCCAGCATCTGCTCGAAGAGGGATTTCCACGCTTGCGCAAATGCCTGCATGAACTGAGTGAAGAGGAACTCTGGCAACGTCCCAACGCATCCAGCAATGCCGCAGGCAACCTGGTCTTGCACCTTTGCGGCAATGTGCGCCAGTGGGTACTAAGCGCCCTCGGAGGCGCCCCCGACCTCCGCCAAAGAGCGAAGGAATTTTCCGAACGGGGAACGCAATCACGAGAAGAATTGCTCAACTGCTTAGACCAACTGGAAGCAGAAGTTGCAGCTCTGCTGCCAACCCTCAGCCCCGAGCAGTTGTTGCAAACGTATGAAGTCCAAATCTTCCGCCCCACAGGCATGGGAATTTTGATACACGTGACGGAACACTTTTCCTATCATCTCGGTCAAATCACCTACATCGTCAAGATGCTGAAAGACCGCGACATGGGATACTACGACGACACGGCCTTGTAAAACCGATGCCCACAGCGGCATTACCTATAAACAACACTACACAAAATGAAGAAGAACACCCTTTACCTCCTCTTAAGCAGCCTGCTTGTAAGCCTGCTCTTCAGCCTCATCACGGGCTGTGAAGAGTCTTCCACGGACGAAGGTAGTGCTGAAGAAACAACAGCCTCTGCCGACAGCCTGCGCTATCCGCAGGAAAAACACCTGCGCAACCTCCGCCAGCTCACCTTTGGCGGAAACAATGCCGAAGCCTACTTCAGCTTCGACGGCCAAAAGCTCTCCTTCCAGTCCGACAATCCCGCCTGGGGAAATGCCTGCGACCAAATCTACTACATGCCCATTACCGGCTACACCGGCGAACACCCGCCACGCATCAGCAACGGCAAAGGCCGCACCACCTGCTCCTACTTCATGCCCGGAGACAGCACAATCATCTATGCCTCCACCCATCTGGCTGCCGACACCTGCCCGCAGGCACCCCACATCAACGGCAAATACGTCTGGGGCGTATTCGACAGCTATGACA
>WGBN01000171.1 GCA_015494245.1 Saprospiraceae bacterium
CTGAAGGCTACGCCTTCAGGGGCTTTTTTATGCCACAACCCCGGCAACGCGATGCGAAGCGAGCGTAAAACCACATTAGAGTGCGAAGCACTCCACATTAGCGCCGCAGGCGCCACATTAGGCGCGAAGCGCCCACATTCTCCATTCTCCCAACCGCCTCCTCCATTTTGCGCATCAATTCCTGCCGGCTTGGCGCCAGCAGGCTGAGGTGGCCCATCTTTCGAAAGGGGCGGCTCTCTTTTTTGCCATACAAATGTAGATGCACATCGGGCAAGCCGAGCAAAGCCTCGTAGCGCCTCCAGGGAAGCGGCCCCTGGTAGTCCTCCGGCCCGAGCAGATTCATCATCAGAGCGGGGCTGCGAAGGCGGGTATCGCCGAGAGGGAGGTCGAGTATCGCCCGCAGATGCTGTTCAAATTGCGAGCAGGGCGCCGCCTCTATGGTGTGATGGCCGCTGTTGTGCGGACGGGGAGCTGCCTCATTGATGAGCAAATCACCGGAGGGCGTGAGAAACATCTCCACGGCCAACAAGCCGCAAAGGTCCATGGCGCTGATGAGCTCGGCAGCCAGTTTTTTGGCTTTCGCCAAATGAGCGTCCGAAACTGCTGCCGGAGCAATCAGGTAATCCAACAGGTTGGCGCCCTCGCGGAAGTGCATCTCTACAGGCTCGTAGGTGCGCAATTCTCCCGAGGGATTGCGGGCAGCGATGACCGCCAGCTCCAAGGCTATTTCGACCTTGTCCTCGACCACGGAAGGCAGGGGGAGCAAGTGCTCCAAATCGGCTTCTTCCCGCACCACAAAAACCCCTCTGCCGTCATAGCCGCCCTTTCGCGCCTTTTGCACAAAGGGCAGGGAAAGCCTGCCCGCACGCACCGCCTCACGGATGGCTTCAGCGCTCTCGTACAACTCAAAAGAGGCCGTAGGGAAACCCGCCGAGCGGTAAAACTGCTTCTGCAAACCCTTATCGGCAATCACATCCAACATCTCCGGGCGGGGATGCACCTGCACACCCTCGGCCACCAACTGCCGCAGCGCACCGGTATGCACGTGCTCAATCTCTATGGTCAGCACATCCACGCGGCGGCCTATGCGCAAGACGTCTTCCTCACGCGAAAAATCACCCTCTACCAACTCGCAGGCTACCCCCTCGGCAGGGCAGCCCCGGCGGTCGAGCACCAGCAAGTCGCCATCCCATTTGGCGAAAGCCAAAGCCAGCATACGGCCCAATTGGCCACCGCCTAAAATGCCCACTGTGGGAGATTCTTTCTTCTTTCGCTGCATCGGGCAAAGCTACAAAAAACGTATCTTGTCGCCCCTATGAAAAGCATACTCATCAAGGAAGGCCTGCTGGTGAATCGCGGCAAAACCTTCACCGCCGACCTGCTCATCAAAAAAGGTCGCATCGAACGCATCGCTCCTTCCATCCATGCCCGGGCCGATATCGAAATTTCCGCCGCCGGAAAATGGGTGCTGCCCGGAGTCATTGATGACCAGGTCCACTTCCGCGAACCCGGCCTCACACATAAAGCCGACATCGCCTCCGAAGCTCGCGCCGCCGTGGCCGGAGGTACGACCTCCTTCATGGAAATGCCCAACACGCGGCCACCAACACTCACGCAGGAACTCTTAGAAGAAAAATACCGCCGCGCCGCCGAAGTCTCCCTGGCCAATTACTCCTTCTACATGGGTGTCAGCAACGATAACCTCAACGAAGCCCTGCGCACGGACGCCCAAAGAGTCTGCGGCCTCAAAGTCTTCATGGGCTCAAGCACGGGCAATATGCTGGTGGACGACGCCCAAACCTTAGAAGCCATCTTCTCCCGCAGCCCCATGCTCATCGCCACCCATTGTGAAGACGAACAAACCATCCGCAAAAACATGCAGCGCTATCGCGAACACTACGGCGAAGAAGTGCCCATGCGCTGCCATCCCGAAATACGCAGCGCCGAAGCCTGCTACCTCTCCTCCTCGCTCGCCGTAAATCTGGCCCAAAAACACGGCAGCCGCCTGCACATCCTCCATCTGAGTACTCAAAAAGAGCTGGAGCTCTTCGAGGCCAAAACCCCGCTCAAAGACAAGCGCATCACCGCCGAAGTCTGCGTACACCACCTCTTCTTTTCGGCAGAAGACTACGAGCGCCTCGGCTCCTTCATCAAATGCAACCCCGCCATCAAAGCGCCCGAACATCGCGAAGCCCTCTGGCAGGCCCTGCTCGACAACCGCCTCGACATCATCGCCACCGACCACGCCCCGCACACCCTCGAAGAGAAAAACCAAACCTACTTCAAAGCCCCCTCCGGCCTGCCGCTCGTGCAACACAGCCTGCTGCTCATGCTCGATTTTTACGCCAAAGGAAAAATCAGCCTGCCGCGCGTGGTCGAAAAAATGTCGCATGCACCGGCAGAGTGCTTTCAAATACGCGAACGCGGATACCTCGACGAGGGCTATTGGGCCGACATCGTCATCGTCAACCCTCACAAAACACATACCGTCTCGCGCATGAACATCCAATACCGCTGTGGCTGGTCGCCCTTAGAAGGACATACCTTCCCCGCCCAAATCGAAACGACCATTGTCAGCGGGCAGACAGCTTACCATCTGGGCGAATTTTCTCAGGCAGCAATTGGTAAGAGATTGGAGTTTAATAGATAAAGAATAAAAGACGCTTTAGCTTTCGCCAAATTTTTTGACATGACGCACAAAATCCTGCCCTGGCTGGCACTCCTTACTCTGCTCTCCTCTTCCTGCGACCTCATCAACCCGCCGGAGGAAATACCGGCCTACCTCTATGTCGCAAACTTCGACTATCAGACCAACCCCTTTGTGCCCGACCATACCACGACCACCAACATCACCCACGCCTACGTCTTCATCGGAGAAGAATCCATGGGCCTGTTTACTTTACCCGCTACGGTGCCCGTCCTCCAACAGGGCGAGCAGGACCTCATCATAGACCCCGTCATACCCGAAAACGGCCTGTACAGCAACCTCAGGATACACCCTTTCTACAAGCGCTTCGAGGGAACTGCCACGCTCATCCCCGCACAAACGGATACGGTATATCCGGTAACCTCCTACACCGATCAAACATCCATTGTCTTTCTCGAAGACTTTGAAGGCAACAGCTCCCTGTTCAATTACGAACGCGACGGAGACGACTCTACCAGCATGGAGATCACCCATCTCATGGCCCGTGAGGGTGCCGGCGCCGGCTACATTCTGCTCACCACCGAACATCCCGTCATTGATGTGGCCACGCCCGCTTCGCAGCTCTTTGAGCTAAAAGACAAAAACCTGGTTTATCTCGAAGCCGATTACAAAACGGAAGCCGAAATGCGCTTCGGCCTGGTGGGCTTTGACGCTACAGGGCCTGTTGGCAGCAGCTATGAGTTTGGCGTACTCCCCAAAGAGGGCTGGAATAAAATCTATTTCAACCTCACGGACCAGGTGCGGGCATCCGGCTTCAACGAGTATCAGATTGCCCTGACCGCCGCTTTGCCGGAAGGCAAAGACAGTGCCGAGATCTATCTGGATAACATCAAGTTGCTGTATGAATAAACGGCTGTGGGCACAGATGAAAGACGCAAAAAACATCCGAAAAACAGACACGCTGATCTATCGCATAGCCGACTTTCTGTCTGCACTGACAGCCTGGGCTTGTTTTTTTGCTTACCGCAAACATTTGGAAGGCGTGCCACTGAGCTGGGAGACTTTCAACGACCCCAACCTCTTCTACGGCCTGCTGATCATCCCCACCGGCTGGCTGATCTTTTACGCGATTTTTGACAGGTACAAGGACATCTATCTGCTATCGCGCGTGGCAACCCTGGTGCGCACTTTTTTCCTCAGCCTCTTTGGCGTGCTCATCCTGTTTTTCACCCTGATCTTAGACGATTTCGTCAGGGATTACCGGACGTACTACACCTCTTTTGCCACGCTTCTCGGGCTGCACTTTGGCATAACGGCTACCGTCCGCATGATTTTGCTCACCCGTGCCAACCGCAAGGTCAAGCGGGGGTTGGTTCAGTTTCGCACCCTCATCATCGGGGGCAACGAAAATGCCATGGAGCTTTACCGCGAAATCGAAGACCGCGAGCAACACCTCAGCTTTCAGCTCGTCGGCTTCATTGATGCCAACGGCAAGGGAGCAGACCAACTCAGGCAACACCTGCCCTGCCTCGGAAAAATCGAAGACATCGGCCGCGTCATTGAAGAAAACGAAATTGAAGAAGTCATCATCGCCATAGAAACCTCCGAGCACAACCGCCTGCGCGAAATTCTCAACATTCTCTTCGACTACGACGATCGCATCATGGTCAAAATCATCCCCGACATGTACGACATCATGCTGGGCGTCGTCAAGATGAACTCTGTCTATGGAGCCGTACTCATTGAGATTCAGCGCGACCTCATGCCCCGCTGGCAGCGCATCGTGAAGCGGCTTATAGACATCGTCGTAGCCGGCCTGGCGCTCATCATCCTTTCTCCGGTATTTCTCCTCGCTGCCATCTGTGTGAAGCGCTCCTCGCCCGGGCCCGTGTTCTTCAAACAGGAACGCATAGGCCTCAATGGCCGCCCTTTTATAATCTACAAATTCCGCAGCATGTACATAGATGCCGAAAAGGACGGCCCCCAACTCTCCCGCGACGGCGACCCGCGTGTAACACCCTGGGGCGCCATCATGCGCAAATGGCGCATAGACGAACTGCCGCAATTTTGGAATGTCCTCAAAGGCGATATGTCATTGGTAGGGCCGCGCCCCGAGCGCCGCTATTTCATTGAGCAAATTTCCGCCGTAGCACCCCACTACAAACAACTCCTCAAAGTGCGCCCGGGCATCACCTCCTGGGGCCAGGTCAAATTCGGCTATGCCTCCAACTTAGATGAGATGCTCCAGCGCCTCAAATACGACATCCTCTACATCGAAAACATGTCTCTCGCACTGGATTTTAAAATCCTGTTTTACACCATCCTGGTGCTCATTCAGGGGAAAGGAAAGTAAAAGGAAGGCGCCCGAGGGGCGCCTTCTTTCGTTCTATGCCAATTCGCTGGAGGGGATTACCAGCACCTGGCCGGGATGGATCACATCCGGATTGCTGAGCAGGGGCTGATTGGCTTCAAAGATGAGTTTGTACTTCATGGGATCGCCATAAAACTCCTTGGCGATTTTGGAGAGCGTATCGCCCTTTTGTACCTCGTAATAGCGCAACTCAGCAGCCAGCGAATCCAAAGCCGGAATGCGCAACACCTGGCCGGGATAAATCTTATCCGGATGCGTCAGCATGGGGCGATTGGCCGCAAAGATGATCGGATACTTCATGGGGTCGCCGTAGTGGGCCTGTGCAATTTTCGAAAGCGTATCGCCTTTGACCACCTCGTAGAAAGTCGCTTCGGGTGCCGGCTCCACCACATTCATCCGGTCATCCACATAAGCGATGCCTTCCACATTGCCCAAAGCCAGCACGATTTTCTCCTTGTCGGCCTGCGATTTGCAGGTACCTTCCACGACAACTGTTTCGTCCTGGAGGTCAATGTAGAGGTTCTCCACCTCAAAGCCCAAGTCGTTCACGGCCTTATACAAAGCATCAATCTGCTCACGACGGATTTGCTCCTTGTCTTCAGGCGTAGGCGCCTGCTCCTTCTTGCGGTTAAACAACTTCGCGCCCGCATTGCGCAAAAATGAAAAAAGTCCCATGTTTAAGTTTTTTAGTTCGGGTTTGTCGTTTGTCTCCCGAAGTTTGGTTTAAAAATAGCCATTCCCTCTTTGAGACTGTTATGCACTATGCACAGTGCGTATTGTTTTGATCTTTTCCAACTTCCCTTTCAACCCTTCCAATTCTTTCTCCAAGTCATAATCCATCTGGAGGCCCGGCCAAAACTTTGCCGGGGTATATGTTTGTTAGTTTATTCATGGTAATCTGAGCTCCAAAGATAGTAAAAAAATTAAATCATAGCATTTTTTTCATTGAAAAGGTGGATTGTTCTTTTGTCTTGACACAAAAGAACCAAAAAGTCAAGTCCAGACTAAGGAAGTCTTATCATGCAAAAAACAAAACCTGTTTTCCAGGCAAACAAAAAAGGGGAGCGCTTTGCGCTCCCCTTTTCCTGCAAGCAGGAAGAATCTTTCTTACAGGGCAATCAGCGGTGCAATCACCAGGGCCACTACGGACATCAGCTTGAGCAGGATGTTCAGAGAGGGGCCGGAGGTGTCTTTGAAGGGGTCTCCTACGGTATCGCCTACTACGGCAGCTTTGTAGGGGTTAGAGCCCTTCTTATAGAGCGTTCCGTCAATCTCCACGCCATCTTCGAACATCTTCTTGGCATTGTCCCAGGCGCCACCGGCATTGGATTGGAAGATGGCCATGAGGACACCGGTAACCGTTACGCCGGCCAGAAGGCCGCCCAGCATTTCGGCGCCGCCCCAAAAGCCGATGAGTACGGGAGTAACCACAGCGAGAAGGCCGGGAACGACCATTTGGCGAATGGAAGCCGTAGTGGAGATGGCCACACATTTCTCGTATTCGGCCTTGCCATCGGCAGCTTCGAAAGTCGTCTGGTCATCTTTGGACCACTCGCCGAAAGGCTTTTCGCCGTACTTGCGCATCAAATTCAAAGCAGCCTTCAGCTCGGGAATGTTGTTGAACTGGCGGCGTACTTCATCAATCATCTGACTGGCAGCTTTGCCCACCGCATCCATAGCGAGGGAAGAAAAGAGGAAGGGCATCATGCCCCCCAGCAACAAACCGGCCATGACTGTTGGATTGGATACGTCAATGGAACTCAGATTGGCCGTCTCCATAAAGGCAGCAAAGAGGGCCAAAGCCGTCAGAGCCGCAGAGCCAATGGCAAAACCTTTGCCGATAGCCGCCGTGGTGTTGCCCACAGCATCCAACTTATCGGTACGGGCACGCACTTCCTTGGGCAAATCAGCCATCTCGGCAATACCACCGGCATTGTCGGAAATGGGCCCGTAAGCATCTACAGCCAACTGAATACCTGTATTGGAAAGCATACCCACAGCAGCAATGGCAATGCCATACAAACCTGCAAAGTAATAAGCCCCCAAAATGGCAATAGCCAAAACAATAATGGGCAAAGCCGTAGATTGCATACCTACGCCCAAACCGGCGATGATGTTGGTCGCTTCACCCGTCTTGGATGCCTTGACGATCTTCATCACGGGGCCGGTACCCGTACCTGTATATTTTTCTGTAATCAAGCCGATCAGTAAGCCGCCTACCAAGCCGAAGATTACAGCCCAAAATACACCGAGGGCGTTGTAGCTGCGCTCACCCACTTTCCAGCCCCCATCGGGCAGCATGTACTGAATGATGAAGTAAGTGGCTACAATCATCAAAATCGAAGAGAGTAATTCTCCGGTATTCAAAGCCTTCTGCGGATTGCCGTTTGACCCGACTTTCACAAAGAAAGTACCGATGATGGAAGTAACAATACCCACACCTGCCAGCACCAGGGGCAACAAAACGGCATTCAACCCGCCGAATTCATTGCTCTGCTCAAAGCCGTTGAGACCGATGAAAGTAGCACCCAACACCATCGTACCGATGATAGAGCCCACATAAGACTCAAACAAGTCGGCGCCCATACCGGCCACATCGCCTACATTGTCACCTACATTGTCGGCAATGGTGGCGGGGTTCAGAGGGTGGTCTTCGGGTATGCCGGCTTCTACCTTACCCACCAGGTCAGCGCCTACATCAGCGGCCTTGGTGTAAATACCTCCGCCCACACGGGCAAACAAGGCAATGGAAGAAGCTCCAAAAGAAAATCCGGTGAGTACCGTAATGACTTTGGTCACATCCCAGCCCATGCCTGAATAGACGAGAAACAAAGCGCTCAAACCCAGTACGCCCAGACCAACTACGCCAAGTCCCATCACAGAGCCTCCGGCAAATGCCACCTCAAGGGCCTGGTTCAAACCCGTGCGGGCAGCATTGGTGGTGCGCACATTCGCCTTCGTAGCGACCTTCATACCGATAAAGCCCGCTAAGGCAGAACAAAATGCTCCCAGTATAAAAGACACGGCAACCAAAGGAGAAGAACCTTCAGCACGTCCGCTCATTGCCAACAAAATGGCCACTGCTGCCACAAAGAAAATCAATACGCGATATTCCGCTTTCAAAAAAGCCATAGCTCCCGCTGCAATATGCTGCGCAATTCCCTTCATGCGCTCCGTCCCTGCATCCTGCTTCGAGACCCATGACGATTTCCAGGCCGTATATAAAAGGCCCAAGAGGCCCAGCACGGGCACTGAATACATAATAATGTCTTTCATTTTGCTTAGTTTTGAGTTTAGCGGGGCAAAGCTACGTCAAAAAAAGCAAATAAAAAGGGGAATGTGCTGTAAGCACATTCCCCTTTTTGCCCTTTTCTCCCTCTACATTCTCAAATCTTCCACATAACAATCGGGACAATACTCTTTTTTCCAGCGAAAAGTCTCTACGGGATAGATTTCATTTGCCGAAAGGCTACTCAAAAC
>WGBN01000172.1 GCA_015494245.1 Saprospiraceae bacterium
CGGCCTCCGTGCCCACCTCATCGGTATGCCCCCTGATTTCGATTGTCAACTGGTAATTTTCTTTAAGCAGCCGCGCCAGGCGGTCCAGCTCGTAATGCGATTCCTCCCGCAGCTCGGCCGAACCCGAGTCGAAAAACACATTGCGCAGCACCACGGGTTCTTTTACGGCTTTCGCCAAATCCTCTTCTTTCGGAAGCGGAATCAGCCCCACCGACAGATAAAAAGGCTCTGCCAGCGAATGCATTTCCGACAGCTCAAAGTGGTCTGAGTAAAACAGATAGCCGCTCTGATAAATCTCCAGCGAGTAATCCGAGCCCAGCGGAAGCAGGCAAAGCATTTCGCCCTCGTTGTCGGCCTGGGCCCGCCACACATAGCGCCCCTTGTTCTTCAAATCCCGTATGCTGACGATGGCCCGCAGGGGGCTGCCCGTCTCCTTGTCGTAAACGGCAATTTTCGCGTAAGTTGCCGGATGTGCCCGCGCCTCCTCCGGCAGTTGAAAGCTGTAAATATCGGTCGTCCGCCGCCCCCGCTCGCTGTCAAAAGAAGAGGCCTCCGCCGGATCGCCTTCCGCCCCCGTACCCGCAAAAAAAGCCGTGCGCCCGTCGAGCGCCACAAACAGTGCACCCTCACTTCCCGGGCCATTGATGGGATAGCCCATATTAACAGCTTTCCCCCAACTGCCGTCTTCCTGCTTGCGGCTGTAATAGATGTCGGAGCCTCCCATGCCCGGGTGCCCCTTCGACATGAAGTACAGCGTCTTGCCATCGGCATGGATAAAGGGCGCTTCGTCATCATCCGGAGTATTGATGTTGGGCCCCAGATTTTTGGGTTTGCTCCATTTCCCGTTGCGCAGGCGTTTGCTCACCCAGATGTCTTTTCCACCCAGACCACCTTCGCGATTGCTGGCGAAATACAGCAGTTTCCCGTCGGCAGAAAGCGAAGGCAGCGACTCCCAGGCTGCGGTATTGATCGGCGGTCCGAGGTTTTTGGGCGGCGTCCAGCCACCCGTAGCGAGGCGCTTCGTAAAATACAAATCGCAACTGCCATAGCCTCCTTTGCGGTTGCAGATGGTAAAGATGATGGATTTTCCGTCGGCAGATATAGTCGGCGCCCCCTCATTCAGCAGTGTATTGAGCTGGAACAGGGGTTCGGCATCCTGCCATTCATCCTTGACCTTTCGGCAAACGTAAAAGTCTTCTCCGCCCTTCTCCGTCCGGCGCACAAAGAGCAGCAGTTCGACATCGGCAGTCATCACCGGAGAGTATTCGGCGCTTTCGGTATTCACTTCCGGCCCCAGCTTCCACGGCTCAAAGGGCACCGGATGTTTTTTGGCTTCTATGCTGAAGCGCAGTTGCTCCAGTTCTTTTGCGGCTTTTTTGCGCTGCAATTCGCTGCCCCGCCCCGTATTCAGATACATCTGCAGATGGTCAATGGCCTCTTTTTCTTTTTCCTGCCGCCACTCGCAGATGGCCACTTTATACCAGGTAATGACCCGATAGCCCGGCGCTTCCTCGAGCACGCGCTCATAGGCTTCTTCGGCTTTCGCCAAATCTCTCCCGTCGTAATAGACATCGCCCATGAGCAGCCAGGCGTCCACAAAAAAGGGCTCGTCCGCCGTCAACTCCCGCAAAATATCAAGGGCCTTCACCCACTGCTCCTCCCGCGCATAAGCCCGCGCCTGCTCATAGCGCTTCAGCTTCTTCTTCCCCACCTTATCCTTGGTTACATAAGACTGAGCCGAAAGAACTCCGGCAGAAAGACAGCTCAGCAAAAGTACAAAGAGAAAATTGCGTGTCATCGTTTTTGGCGAGTTTTTGGGCGAATCCTGCTTTATAGACTTAAACCGGTCAAAGATAGGGAAAGTTGGGGAAATGTGGCGCGCAGGCGCGCAATGTGTCGCGCTTTGCGCGAATGTGGCACGCAAGCGTGCAATGTGATTTTACGCTCACTTCGCATCGCGTGATGAACGTGACGAACGTGACAATCGTGATGAACGTGACGGTGAAAATGGGTGCGATTCCCGTCCACAAATTACACAAATTGACACAAATTGGCGCCCGATTCCTCCGATTCCCAACAACCAACGCCCGTCTCCGCGAGCTCGGGCTTACGCCGCGAGCTGGAGTTATGTCGGGCTTCGACTTTGCTCAGCCAACTGCCTCCGCCCTTAAATCCGTATCCGGAGCATGAGTCGGTTATGATTGTTGCGCGCGTTACGTGGCACGTTCGTTACACTCATCGTCAGAATCACAGCCGGCTTCATAAAACGGACCATCGTGTTGAACGGGCCTAAAAAACCCGCGGAAACCCGCACAACCCGCGTCATCCGCGTTCTATCAAGTCACGTTCGTTACGTCCATTACGTCCATTACGTCCATTACGTTC
>WGBN01000173.1 GCA_015494245.1 Saprospiraceae bacterium
ATGTTTTACCGTAACACTTTGGCACTTGTCTTGTTTCTGCTTTCTAGCTCTTGTGTTGTTGGGCAAGAGATGGTAGCTCATTATCCATTTGATGGTACTTTGGAGGATGTTGAAAACGGATATGATGGTGATGCGTTAGGCACTTTAGTGTATGAGCCTTTTTATAACAATGAGGGGCTCAGGATTTTAGATGATGGTTATAATGGAGTGTTTATTCCCTATCAAGTGATGAATGGTGCCCATGATTTTACAGTTTGCGCATTCATAGAATTGAATGGGTACAATTCCAACAACAATCTACTTAGCGCGGCCAGTTATAACTTGGATAATGAGTTTATCATAGGTTACAACCTGCTACCGGATGCTTTGCCCAATGGCTGGCATTTTGTGATTCACAGTGAGAAGTATTTTTTTGAAAACTCATCTTTTATGACGGCAGGGAAAAGGTATCATATCGCTTTTGTCAGGGAGGGAAATACGGCGCGTTTGATTATGGATGGTTCTTTTCTCGTAGATGAAGTAGCTGTAACGAGTCAGCAATTGCATGTAAGTCCTGGTGGGCTTTTAGTAGGCCAGGATCAGGATTGTCTTGGAGGGTGTTTCCAGCCCAACCAAAACTTAGATGGTTTGATTGATGACCTTATTTTCTTCAAAGAGGCTCTTACCATAGAAGAGATTAATCAGTATTGCATAGAGATGACGGTAGATGCGCCGGAGGAAGAGGTCTCACAAGAGAATTCATTCGATGTGTTTCCAAATCCCTTTGAGCAAACATTCTGGATTGAAGGAACAGGTGATCGGAAACCACATTCTTTTGAGCTTTTTTCATTGTGGGGAGTGCCTGTTCTTTCAGGAGTTTTAGAAAGTGATACTTCCGTTAGTGCTTCTGCTGATCTTCCCACCGGTACGTATGTTTTAGTGGTTAAAGATAAGGAAGGTCTGTCGTTGGGAGTAGAACTCCTCCAAAAATTTTAAAGGAAGTTTTGCGGATGAATGTTTTTATTCTTTGTTCGGGTAGAAGTGGCTCCATGTCTTTTATCAAAGCATGTAGCCACTTTTCCAATTTTAGTGCAGGGCATGAAACACTGGCCAATAAATTAGGCGATGAGCGTTTTGCTTACCCTTCCAATCACATCGAAGCAGATAACAGACTTAGTTGGTTGCTAGGGCGCTTGGATGAGCATTATGGAGATGAGGCTTTTTATGTACATCTCATAAGAGATCGCATGAAGACGGCAGAGAGTTTTAATCGGAGATGGGATTTGCGAGAAGGCATCATTAAAGCCTATACGGAAGGCATTTTGATGGAAGCTCGAGAAAAAGGTTTGCCTTATTGCTTAGATTACTACGATACTGTACATGCCAATATCCGATGTTTTCTAAAGGATAAAACGCATAAAATGACCATTCATTTGGAGCAGATAGAAGATGATTTTGTTACCTTTGCTCGCGCTGTCGGAGCTGAGGGTGATTTAGATTTAGCGTTGAAAGAGTTTCAAACGAGACATAATGCTTCGCGAAAAGAGTCTTGGTTGAGTCATTTGTTTGGGAAGTTGAAAAGATGAAGAATAAGTTTTATACCGGTTTTGCTTTTTTTATTGTCCTTGTTCTTGGTGCAGCATTGGCGTTGTTGGGATTTTGGGTTAAGTGGAGCAGCAATTGGATGAGGTCAGACACAGATGGTGGTGGGGATTTTTTGTCGCCATTCTTATTGCTCATCCTTTTTAGCCTTCTTCTTGTTGTTTCTTTTTTGATCTATAGGATTGTGCAATTCCTGTATCGGGCACAGCAGGAAAGAGCCTATGACGTCCATCAAATGGAAGCCTGGCTGTGGATTTATTCAAAGTTTTCTCCATCTGCACCTTTGCCTCCCTCCAGAGATTTTGCAGCTTCTCCCGACTTTTTGAAATGGCTTCTCTATGTGGTGGAGCAAAGAAAGCCGAAGGTTGTTGTAGAAGCAGGCTCTGGCTTGTCAACTATTTTGCTGGCAGATTATTACAAACAGAAGAAATTAGGAATTAGGCATTTTGCTTTGGAGAACAATGTTTCTTTTGGAGAAAAAACGAAGCGGTGGATTGAGAATGAGGATGTCTCAGTTTTAAATGCGCCATTAAAAAAGTATGACATTCCCGGTAAAGGTTTTATTTCCTGGTATGATTTGACAGCTCTTGAACAAGAAGAAGTCAAAGATATTGAACTTTTGGTGATAGACGGGCCCCATGCATTGAAAGAAAAAAATATAAGGTATCCTGCTTACCCTTTGCTTAAAGAGCGCCTTAGCCCTCGTACAGCTATTCTGGCTGATGATACGAAACGACCTCAGGACAGGGCTATAATGGAGGCATGGGCGCGCGAAGGTGGTTTTGATATTCAGTATTTTGACACAGAAAAGGGTGCTTGTCTTTTAATTAGGAATGGGTAGCCCCCCACACCTTCCCCCACATCCTTTTCTTGCGCCATTGGCGGATGAAGCGGCCTTCTTCGGGGGTGACGATGAAGTCGTCTTGGCGGAGGAGGGCTTGCAGCCAGCCGAGCATGACGGCCAGGCCGGTGAGGCCGTAGGGGCGGGTGAGGTAGCCGGCTTTGAGGGCGCTGATGAGGGTGATGAAGAAGCCGTAGCGCAGGCGGTACATGCCGTTGCCGATGAGCAGGCGGGTGCGCAGGGAGCCGGTTTCGGTGCCGAGGGGGCGGTGGTGGCGTACCTGGAGGCTTGTGTCAACCAGTATATCCCAGCCGTGGTAGCGGGCGAGGAGCTCGTCGGCCGTATCCCAGCCTATGGAGGGGCGCAGGCCGCCGATTTGCTCAAAGCATTCCCGTCGGTAGGCTTTGAAGGCGCCTTTGACGTGATCGGTATCGGAGAAGTTTTCATAGACCCATTTGCCGTTTTTTTCTACGGCTATGGTGCCTCCGGCGATGCCGAGGCGGGGGGTTTGGGCAAAGTGTCGGGCGATGCGCTCGAAGTATTCGGAGGGGAGTTCCAGGTCGGCGTCCAATTTGACGAGGAAGTCGTGAGGCGTGTTGATTTGCGCATAGCCTTCGGAAAAGGCTCTGACCACTTTGGCGCCTATGGCCCGTTGTTCTTTTGCCGGACGGCGGTACAATTGGAGCCAGGGGTGACGTTTGGCGAAAGCCAAAACCACTTCTGCCGTGCGATCGGTGGAGCCGTCATCTACGACCAGGGCCTGTTGTGGCAGGAGGCTTTGCTTTGCCAGCGTTTCTAACAGCCGTCCGATGTGCTGTTCTTCGTTGCGGGCCGGAATGACGATGACGTATCTCATGGCCTGAAAAACAAACCGTCTATGGTATTGACTCTGCCGGTGTTTAGATCTACGCCTTCGATATGAAAGCTGTAGGGCTGAAAACCGCGTTCTTTCATAAAGTCGGCGATTTCGTAAAAGGCGAAATCGGAGCCTTCGTAAATGGGGTAGAGCGGAATTTCTATTTTGATGCCTTTGAGGTGGGGGAGCAGTTCTGTGGCGCCTTCGAGCACTTGTTTTTCGAAGCCCTGGGTGTCTATTTTGAGGAGGGTGTTTCCGTCCTTAAGGTCTATGTATTGGGGAGCGATGCTGTCTATGCGGTGCAGTGGCACGCGCTCGCTGCGTATGGCGCGAGATTTGGGATTGTGGGCGACGTAGCTGTCTTTGATGTCGAGGGCCGAGCTGAAGACGCTGTCGTCGCTGACTTTGATTTCGATTTCTCCGTTTTCGTTGCCGATGGCACAGGGCGGGGCGACTGTCCATTGGGGGTAGGCTTTGCTGCGTTTTTTGAGCAGGCGATGGGCTTCGCTGACGGGCTCAAAGGAGACGACTTTGCCCGTGTAGCCGAAGTCGTAGAGGGATTCGGCAAATTGGCCCGTATTGGCGCCTACGTCGAGGACTTGTTGGATGTTCATTTCGCGCAGCAGCATGGCCGTGCGCAGGGGTTCGCTGGCGGAAGCGGTGAAACGCTTGAGGCGCAGGTGGAGGCCTGTGGCTTTGCCTATGCGGCGGCGCAGGCGTTCTAACCATTTGGATTGGAGTATTTTTTGCAAGGCATTCATGGGGCAAAGGTATGCTTTAAGTGGCAGGCTTTTTATTGCAAATGGCTGCAAATCTACGATAACTGTAAAAACCGGCTTCGAGGGCGAGGCGCCGGAGGAAATGGGGAGGGGCATTTTCTGTGTTTTTTTCTTCCC
>WGBN01000174.1 GCA_015494245.1 Saprospiraceae bacterium
GTATTCATAGGCTCCGATATCGGGCAGAGGGCCACCGTCAGCACGCAGGTTTCCATCCAGGTCATCCGCAGGCGCAAAAGCTGTATCGGCAGCATCAATCAAATTCGAATTTTCCAACAAGTGAAAATCAAAATTGGCATAATCCACAAAATTAGATTGATAAGACGCTTCAGAAGACAAAAGACTGTTGTTCCCTGCCAGTGTAGCGCCATTTAATTGCAGCGTATTTGTAACATTGTTTTTTACCACACAACCGGTGCTCACCGTGCCGTTCAGGTCTTCGATTCTTATCCAGGCCGGACCGGGCGTAGCTTCCGGTGTAGGGTCCAAAACAGTGTTGTTTACAATCAGGCAATTGTGGGCGCCGTAAAAAGCAATGCCGTGCCAATGGTCCACGACAATGAGGTTGTTTTCGACAATCCAGTTGTTGTAAAAGCCATCGAAACAACCGATACCTTGCAAGTATCCCAGCAGAGGTTGTTCGGGGTCTTCGTAATTCAAGATAATATTTCTTCTCACAATGTTGTTATCCACCACGAGGCCATTGGTAGTAAAAGACTGGATGCCATCGTCGTGATTGTCATCTACTTTATAACAATTCTTTATCACATTAGCTTCGACAATGTCGAAAGAGCCTCCAATTCGGATACCATCCGCTGAAAAATTTTCAATGACATTACCCTCTGCCTGGATGTAATCTCCACTCATAACAATACCGAAACTCACATTAGAAAGCAGATTGTTTACAGCGCTGACGGAATCTCCTTTGATGTAAATTCCATCGCTCACTTGGTTCACCCAGGCTTCGGCCGTCGTCCAGGGTTCTTGCGCGCTATAGATATGGCAGTTGCTAATCTCAATTTCGCTGACAGGCCCTTGCCAGGAGTGAGACTCCAAAAACACGAGTTTATTGTTAATATAAACATCGTAAGGCTCAGAGCTCACCGTCAAACCTTCAAAGCGCCATTTCTTTCCCGCCTGCAAATGGATGCTTTTCAAAACAGCTTCTTCTCCCTCTGCAGCCATCACAGTGATGGGGGCCTCATTGATGTAATTCACCAAAAACAACTCTCCGTGCAAGCCACCAAACAACAACAAGGTATCTCCGGCTTTTACCGGTGCGCCTTGATTTTTGGGCTGCAGTTGCGGGTTGTCCGGGTCATAGGGCAGCACATACGATTGGCTTTCGATCAAATTGGCCGCCACGACGTACTCCAGCGTTCGCCACGGATTTCCGGCAGAACCATCGCCGTCATCGCTGCCGTTTTGCGGGTCTATGTAAAAAGTCGTCGCAAAAGTCGCATGGGCAAAACACAAAAAGAACAAGAATATCCACTTTTTCATGCTGCCTTTTTTAAGCTACAAAATGAACTACTGCAAGACCAATTTCTTCGACTGAACAAATTTTCCTGCTTTGATGCTGCACAAATATATGCCTTTCGGCAAATGAGACAAGTCGAGGGACACCTCACGCTCTTCTGTAAATACGCGCATCACCTGCTCACCACATAAATTGCTTAGAACAATTTCCCGGGGCAGGTGCTCTTCTCCAAAAAAAGATATGTTGCAAACACCATTCGCAGGATTGGGGAATATGTGGCAAGTAGCGTCAGGTACTGTAACTTCACGATTGGCAAGCACACCACAGGCAGGATTGCCCACGCCCGAAGTGGAGAGGGTAAGGCCATAGTCATACAAGAGTTCAACAACTTCTGTGGCATAATTCTCGCCATTGGCAAAAACGGCTATGCCCATATCATTGTCCAGGTCAAAATACATCTCTGTGCTGATGCCGTATTCTCCTCCGCTATGTCCCCAGAGTTCAATCGGGCCGGAAGAGACTTGAAAAGGTTCTTTATAGAATTGCAGGCCCTGTGTGGGATCCAGAGAGGGCACCTGAGGGGTAAACATCTCATCGAGCGTAGAGGCGGAGAGCATTTGGCTGTTTTGCAAGACACCTCCCTGCAAGACAGCTATCATAAAATTCGCCATATCGCGCACATTGGTGTGCAGCAGTCCATCGGGATAATCTGCAAAGCTGTAATGGTCAAGGGGTTCATATTGCCCCGCGTAATAATCGTGGGGATTGGCCAGCATGTTGAGGTTGGGATATTCTGCCAGGAACCAATGCGTGTTGCTCATGCACAGTGGTGCAAATATATTTTGCTCGCAGTAATCCGAAAAGGGCATGCCGGAGATGAGCTCTACCAGATACCCCTCCAGGGCAACAGCTATATTGGAGTATTCATAAACGCTGCCCGGCGGATGGTGCACAAAATTGTTGTTGGGGTTGTAATCCTGCCCTGTGGGTGAAAAATACCGCTCCATGCAATCGGCCAGGGTAATGAGGGGGTCGCCATTCCAGTTGTAATAGTTGTCGAGTGCATTGCCGTCTTTAATAGAGGAAGTGTGCGTCAGCAACATCCGGAAAGTGATGGGCACATTTTCATAATTCGGAATTTCCACATCAAAAGGCATATAGTTGTTAATGTCCTCATCGAGTTCAAGCAATCCCTGCTCATAGAGCTGCATAATAGCAATACCTGTAAAGACCTTTGAAACAGAGGCAATCATTTGCGAGGTGGTATCGGTATAAGGCGTTTCCAAATCGGTATTGGCAAAGCCATAAGATTGCATCCAGACAATTTCACCATCTTTGACCACTACGGTAGAAAGGCCGGGCAAATGCCGCCCGCTCATGACAGCCTGAATCTCAGCATCTATGGCTGCCGAAGGGTTTGGATTTTGCGCAAAAGCGCCCACCCACAAAAGGGCGAACAATAAAAAACAGAGTTGTTTCAAAGCAGCCATAAGAGGTGAATTTCATTTTCGGGGTTTACATTTGCAGCTCACACCAAGCTTAAAACATTTGGCGAAAGCCAAACAAAGATAGGCGATAAAAGGGAAAAACTCAAATTTGGAGTTCACTGTCCCAGGCCAAGGCCATATTTGAGGATGCAATAGATGGCCCTGAACCCGTCTTTGGCGCCGATTTTCTTGCCTTCTTCGTAGGTTCTGCCGTAGTAAGAGATGCCCACTTCGTAGATGCGGATGCCGGGGATGCGCGAGATTTTAATGGTAACCTCCGGCTCAAAGCCAAAGCGTTTTTCGCGAAGGTCAAGCTGTTTGAGATATTGGGCCTTGAAGAGCTTGTAGCAGGTCTCCATATCGGTCATGTTGAGGTTGGTTACCGCATTGCAGAGGGTCGTCAGGAATTTGTTGCCGATGCTGTGCCAAAAGAAGAGAATGCGGTGAGGTTTAGCCCCCATGAAGCGCGAGCCATACACCACATCGGCATGGCCTTCGAGCACGGGGCGCAGCAGCTCATTGTACTCCCTCGGGTCATATTCCATATCGGCGTCCTGGATGATGATGAATTCACCCGTAGCTTTTTCGATGCCGGTGTGCAGGGCGGCGCCTTTGCCCAGATTGATCTCGTGCTTGTAGTAGCGGATATCATGCCCGGGATGCTCCTCCATAAATTGAAGAATGATTTCCTCCGACCGGTCTTTGGAGCAGTCATTGACCAGGATGATTTGCTTTTCGACACCTGCCATCAGTTCCACCGAGCTGACGAGTTCCAGAATCTGCCGGATGGTTGCCTCCTCGTTATAAACGGGCATGATGATGGAGAGTTTGTTTTTTTCTTGTTGCATCACTATTCCTTAAAAGTTTGCAGTCGGAGCCCATAGATAAGTACTTTTTTCGAGCTCCCTCCATTCCAAAAGAGGCATTCGACTCCATCGAAGGGCTCTTCCGGTTTTTTGACGTCCAGATAAAGTTCTTTTTTCTGGCCATCGTGCATAAATCGCTGCACCCGGATTTTCCGCTCTTTAACCACCTGATCAGCGCGTTTGAAGCGCAGGATAAACTGGGTCATTTTCCAGACATTCCATTCTTTATGCCCCAGTTGAAAGATGGCTGACGCCCTCACCCAATCATAATCTCCCTCCTCTGAGAGGGGAATGAAAACCGGTTCGCTCCGCTCTTTTTCAGCACTTAACTCCAAGGTGTCGCTTGTGTTTTCATAAACCAAATGCAAATCGCGTGCCTCGCCTTCGTACAGTTCATTGGTATCCAAGAGCTTGAAATATTCTGTGTTTTTTGAGAGACGCCCAATGGTTTTCCAGTAGTAAGCTCGCGTCATCTGGCCCACTTTAAGCATCCCGCCCTTATGTGCCTGGTGGGTAAACCACAAATTTACATAAGTAAAGAGCAAAAAGAGTACAGTAGCCGCAAACTTCAACAGTTTACCCCCATTCAAGACCCAATCAAAAAAGGCTGCCAGAGGAAAAGCCAAAACGGGATAGGCCTGCACCATCGTCCGCTGCCCGAGAGAGCCGCCATACCACCAAATATCCCAGGCAAATGCGATGTAAATAAAGAGCACAGAAAACAGCGCTGTAACGCCAAACAACTTCTTATCTTTTTTCCATAAAATCAAAAATCCGAGCAGGGAAAACAGCATCATGGGCGAGTACATCAACCAACCGCTTTTATAGCTGAAAAGGCCGTTTGCTATGTGCGGATGCAGCCAGCTAAACCCCTGATCCTGATAGGAATACACAATCCAATCTCCCGTAGCATATTTCCAGTAAAAAAGCTGTAAAGAGCCTGTGAGCAAGGTCGCCAAAGCTGCCAACATCAACATACCCGCATGCTCTTTCCAAAAGCGAAAACGTTGTACAACAGCGCTTCTATCAAACACATTCAACCCCCACAAAAGAGGTATGATAGCCGATAGAATTTCTGTCGGACGCGTAAGCGCTGCCAGTCCGGCAAGCAGTCCAACGCCCAAGGCCTTACCCCACGAAGGATTGCTGTAAAACTTCATACTCAACCAAATCAACAAAGTGTAAACAGCGAACAACCCATTATGCGTCATGGCCCCGTCTATGGCTGTGTAATTCAAATAATTCGTTCCCAACACAAGGGCTGCCAGCGTCAAGCTCACCACTCCGTCTTTGAAGTAAACCAGCAATATTTTGCGCAGAAAAAACAGCCCCAAAAAAGTCACCAAAAGGCTGCCAACAGAAATCATAAACTGATAGGGAAAGGAAAAGCCATCGGCCTCATACTTCGGCGAAAGGGTGGCCCAGGCGTGAGCCACAAAAAAGAAAGGAGCATACTGAATCGCCTGCCCAAGCGAGTATTTCATCACGAAATTCCCCGACTTCTCATGCCTGAAAGCCTGCTGGAAATCAGGCGTAGGCCGGTATTTCTGCAAGATGCTGTCACGAAAGTTGCACTGCTTCAAATCGCCGTAAATGAACAGAGCCGGCAGGTACATGTAATAACCCGACACATCCCAGGCCAAAGTAGCCTCCGTGCCCCCCTTTGCCCAACGCGGATAATAGAGGAAATGCGTCAGCAGGATGAGGAGGTAGAGCAGGTAGAGGGTATGGGTGGATTTGAGTTGCATTTGAGGTGTTTTGAAGGGGTTTTTCGGGATAAAGATAGGGGGATTTTTGGGATTGGGGCGGGGCGTTTTTGTTTTAGCATTGTTCACTACAGACATGACATGTCTCGCGCGCGCACGCGAGAGCCCCCCTCAAAAAAATCCCAAAATCCCTTGCTTTTTCAAAAAACTCCCTTATCTTTGCAGCGCGAACATCCTTGGTGAAAGGCAATTTTGCCTTCCTGCCACCTCCTCTCCAAAACAAATACACGAACACTTGTGCTCAAGGGAGCAGCCCATGCTGTGTAGCAGCATGGCGGCTCCGATGTATTCATCCGGGCAGCTGGAAGTTGCCCACAAACGTGTTTGTGTCATGTTAGTAAAAACCAATGCAGGGGCTGTACAAGGCGTAACCGCCCGCCCCATTGTCGTCGAAGTGAACGTTCGGGGGGCTGTCTCCCACGACCGGCAGGCGTATTGCATGGTCGGGCTGCCCGACAATGCCGTCCGCGAAGGGTTTCAGCGGATTGGGGCTGCCATCACCACACTGGGGTATGCCATGCAAAGACGCTACACCGTCGTCAACCTCGCGCCGGCGGACTTGCGGAAGGAGGGCTCTGCCTACGACCTGCCCATCGCCGTAGGCATGCTCGCCGCCTCGGGGCAAATCGAAATCAAAGGCCGGCTGCAAGACTACATGCTCATGGGCGAACTGGCCTTAGACGGCATGCTCCGTCCCATCAAAGGCGCCCTTCCCATTGCCAGCCTCGCCACGCAAATGGGCATCAAAGGGCTGTTCATCCCCCGCGAAAATGCGCGGGAAGCGGCCATCGTCGGAGGTAAGCTCAAGGTCTATGGAATCACCAACCTGCGCGAAGCCGTGGACCATCTCACCGGCACGAAACCCCTCCAAGCCATCGAAGTGAATGCCGAAGAGGAGTTTTTGCGGCAACGTCATCACCACCAGGTGGACTTCTCCGACGTCAAGGGGCAGGAGAACATCAAGAGGGCTTTGGAAATCGCCGCTGCAGGGGGGCACAACGCCATTCTCATCGGACCTCCCGGTGCAGGCAAAACCATGCTGGCCCGCCGCCTGCCCACCATCCTGCCACCCCTCACCTTCGACGAGGCCATGGAGACCACCAAAATCCACTCCGTGGCAGGCAGGCTGCCCAAGAACAAAGCGCTGATCACCAACCGCCCCTTCCGGGCACCGCATCACACCATCAGCGATGTGGCCATGGTAGGCGGCGGCTCCAACCCCATGCCCGGAGAAATTTCCCTGGCCCACAACGGCGTGCTCTTCCTCGACGAATTGCCCGAATTTCGCCGCAGCGTGCTGGAAGTACTCCGCCAGCCCATGGAAGAGCTGAAAGTAACCATCTCCCGCGCCCGTATCTCGGTGGATTACCCTGCCAACTTCATGCTGCTGGCCTCCATGAACCCCTGCCCCTGCGGCTTCTACAACCATCCCGAAAAGAGCTGCGTCTGCGGCACCAACGCCGTAAAAAAATACCTCAACCGCATCTCCGGCCCTCTGATGGACCGCATTGATTTGCACATCGAAGTAACTCCCGTCAGCTACGAGGAGTTGTCCGACGAAAACATCCGGACGGAGAAGAGCGAAGAGGTATTGCAACGCGTCATCAAAGCCCGCAGCATCCAGGCTCAACGCTTCAAAGACGCCCCCGGCATCTACAGCAATTCCCAAATGTCCGGGCGCATGGTGCGCGAAGTCTGCGCCTTAGACAGTGCCTGTAAAGAGACCCTCAAGCGCTCCATGGAAAAGCTCAAGCTCTCGGCCCGCGCTTACGACCGCATCCTCAAAGTCGCCCGCACCATCGCCGACCTCGAGGCCTCGCCCAACATTCAGCTCCATCATTTGGCGGAAGCCATACACTGCCGAAATCTCGACAGGGCAGAATGGGCCGGCGCCGGAGCCGAAATACTGACGTAAATTTGCGCAACCGAATGCCCGAAAACTTGTTTAGTTAGGGAAAACAGAAAATGCCGGTTCGGGCCCTTAGGGCCTTGGCTGCTTCTGCTTTCGCAAAACACTGTAACGAGCGCAAATTTATGTTTCCAAAATACGATGTCATCGTAGTAGGCGCCGGGCATTCCGGCTGTGAGGCTGCTGTGGCAGCAGCCAATATGGGCAGCCGCGTGCTTCTCGTTACGATGAACATGCAAACCATCGCCCAAATGTCCTGCAACCCCGCCATGGGGGGCGTGGCCAAAGGGCAAATCGTGCGGGAAATAGACGCCCTGGGTGGCTACTCCGGCATCGTTACCGACAAAACGCGGGTGCAATTCCGGATGCTCAACCGCTCCAAAGGGCCCGCCATGTGGAGCCCTCGCGCTCAAAGCGACCGCATGCTCTTCGCCCATACCTGGCGGATGATGTTAGAGGCCCACCCCAACATAGACTTCTGGCAGGAAATGGTGAACGGCCTCATCGTCAAGGGAGAGCGCGTGCTGGGCGTGCGCACAGGGCTGGGGCTGGAAATCGAAGGAAAAACCGTCATCCTCACCAACGGCACCTTCCTCAACGGCATCATCCACATAGGCGAAAAGCAATTCGGCGGAGGCCGTGCAGGCGAACGCGCCGCTACGGGACTCACCGAGCAACTCATCGAACTGGGCTTCGAAGCCGGCCGCATGAAAACCGGAACGCCGCCCCGCGTGGACGGCCGTACCCTGCACTACGAGCGCATGGAAATCCAGGAAGGCGATGCCGAAGCCGGGCGTTTCTCTTTCACCGACACGCCCGTGCCGGAGCGGCAGTTGCCCTGCCACATCACCTATACCAACCCGAAAGTACACGAAATCCTGCGCACGGGCTTTGAGCGCTCGCCCATGTTCACGGGACGCATCCAAGGCATCGGGCCGCGCTACTGCCCCTCCATAGAAGACAAAATTGACCGCTTCGCCGAGCGCGAAAGCCATCAGCTCTTCATCGAACCCGAAGGCTGGGAAACCTGCGAAGTCTATGTCAACGGCTTTTCCTCTTCCCTGCCGGAAGAGGTGCAGTACAAAGCCCTGCGCCTGATTCCCGGCTTTGAAGAGGCCAAGATGTTCCGGCCCGGCTATGCCATTGAGTACGACTTCTTCCAGCCCACCCAACTGAAGCCCTCTTTGGAAACCAAACGCATCAAAAACCTCTTCTTCGCCGGCCAAATCAATGGCACTACGGGTTATGAAGAGGCCGGCGCACAGGGGCTCATCGCCGGTATCAACGCACATCTCGCCACGCGAGAGGAGGAGCCCTTTATCCTCAAACGCTCCGAGGCCTACATCGGCGTATTGATAGACGACCTCGTCAACAAGGGCACCAAAGAGCCCTACCGCATGTTCACCTCGCGGGCCGAATACCGCATCCTCTTGCGCCAGGACAATGCCGACCTGCGACTCACACCCCTCGCCCACAAGTTGGGCATGCAGGGCATGGAAGCGCGCATGGCTCGCGTACGGGAAAAGGAAGAAGCCTGCAAGGCCATCGCCCGCTTCATGGAAGAATTCAGCGTGGCGCCTGAAGACATCAACCCTTTTTTGGAAGAGAAAGGTTCTGCAGCGCTGCGCCAAAAAATCAAGCTGAAAAACATCCTGAGCCGTCCTCACATCCAAATAGAAGAGCTTCGCCGCGTACTGCCCGAATTGAATCGCTTCCTGCAGGCCTTTGACGAAGAGAGCATTCGCCTGGCCGCCACAGACCTCAAGTACAGCGGCTACATCCGGAAGGAAAAGGAGATGGCCGAAAAAATGAACCGGCTCGAGCAGGTTTTCCTGCCCGAGAAGCTCGAATACCAAAAACTGCACGGCCTCTCCAGCGAGGCCCGTGAAAAACTCCTCGCCATACGCCCGCGCACCCTGGGACAGGCCAGCCGCATCAGTGGGGTTTCGCCTGCCGACATTTCGGTGCTGCTCGTATATTTGGGGCGATGAAACGAGCCTTCTTCTCCAACTTTCTGCTGCTGCTGGGCGTCAACCTGCTGGTGAAGGTAGTCTATATCTTTGGCATTGACCGCAGCGTGCAAAATACCGTTGGCACGGAAGTCTATGGCCGTTATTTTACACTTTTGAGCCTGGCCATGTTGTTGCAAATCATTGCCGATTTCGGGCTTGCTTACTACAACAGCCACAAGGTTGCAGGCCACCCGCCCCTCGTCAGCAAATACTTTCCCAACCTGCTGCTGCTCAAGCTCTTTCTGGCCGGCGGCTATCTGCTCAGCCTCATTGGGCTGGGCTTTGCCCTGGGCTATGCACCTCAGGACCTGCCCCTGCTCTCCCTGCTGGCCGTCAATCAGGTCTTGGTGTCCTTTCTGCTGTTCCTGCGTTCGACGCTGGCTGCTCTGGGCGATTACCGCAAAGACAGCCTGCTCTCTGCCTTTGACAAGTTTTTGCTGGTGCTTTTCGGAGGTTTTTTACTTTTCGGGCCCTTTCGGGCAAATTTTCAGATCATCTGGTTCGTCCTGGCCCAAACGCTCTCCCTGCTGCTCGCTCTGGCGACGGTCTGGCTGGCCCTGCGCCCACATCTGCCTGACTTGCAATGGCGCTTCAGAAAATCTTTTGTTGCGCTCATGCTCAAGCGCTCTACGCCCTATGCCATGACCGTGCTGCTGATGGTGCTCTATACCCGTTCGGATGTGATTATGTTAGAGCGGCTTTTGCCGAAAGGCGCTACTGAAGCCGGCATTTACGCCGGAGGCTACCGCTTGTTAGATGCCGCCAATATGCTGGGTTTTTTATTCGCAGGACTACTGCTCCCCATGTTTTCGGGCATGCTGGGAAAACGGGAAGACATCAGGCCGCTGTTTGACCTGGCGTTGCGTCTGATTTTTGTCATTGCAGCATCTGTGGGCATCACTGTTTTCTTTTTCCAGGTCGAAGTGGTAAAGCTCTTGTATGTAGCCTCCACGCCCTATTGGGGCACCGTCCTGGGTTGGTTGATGTTGACCTTTATCATCACCAGTCTTTCTTACATATACGGCCCGCTCATCACGGCAGGCGACATGATTTCGCGGCTGAATCGGTATTACGCTTACAGCATTTTGCTGAATGTGGCGCTCAACCTGCTGCTCATCTTTCGCTTTGGCGCTGCCGGAGCGGCTTTTGCGACTTTTTTGACTCAGGGTTTTGTGCTGCTGATTCAGGCTCGCCTCTGCCAGAAGCGTTGGCCTGGCTTACTGCGCAGCTCGCAATTCGTGCAAATGACACTTTTTGCCCTGCTGGCAGCACTGAGCGCTACGGCTTTTCACCGCTGGCATTCTTTGCCCTGGCCTGCGGCCTTTGCCCTGGCATTGGGTTTAGAAACGCTGCTCGCTTTCGCCATCCAACTGCTTTCCCTGCCCGAATTGTGGAAAATGCTGCTGGCTAAAACCGAAGATTCATAAAGCTGCCTTATCTTGCGGTGTTTTTCGCACAACAACTCAGAGCCACATGGTTCAAAAAGACCTGAAACTGACGGACATCATCAAGCAACTGTTAGAGCGGCGCAAGTATATCCTGGGCATTACTTTTTTGACGGCCATAGGCACAGCCATCATCAGTCTGCTGCTGCCGGTGTATTACCAGGCTTCGACCCTGTTTTACGCTGCCAGTCCGGACCTGGCATCGCCCGAGCAGATTTTTGGAGAAGCCAACACCACGACCAGATATTACGGCACCGATTCCGACCGCGACCGCTTATTTTCCATTGCCCGCTCATCAGTGGTTACGGATTTTTTGATTCGAAAATTTGACCTGTACAAGAGATACGACATAGACTCCACGCACGTAAAGGCCCCTTACCGCGTCAAAGAGCAATTGCTGGATTTGTACACGGTTGAAAAGACCAAGTACGATGCCCTGGAACTGTCTGTAGAAGACCGCGACCCGCAAATCGCCGCCGAAATGGCCAACGCAGCCCGCGAGCGCATCAACGAAGAAGCCCAGCGCCTCATCCGGGAAAGTCAACAGAAAATGCTGGACACCTACCAAAAGGCCATTGAGGAGCAAAGCGCCTACCTCAACGCACTGGAAGACTCTCTCAAGCTGTTGCGAAACACCTATGGCGTTTACAATACGGAATCCCAAAGCGAGCAACTCGCCAACCAACTGGCCTCCGAAAAACGCCAATTGAGCTTCGACAAAGCCCGCCTGAAGCGCTATCGCGAAATCGGAGGCGCCCCCCGAGACACCATCCGCTACCTGCAGGCAGCCATTGCCGGCAGGGAACAAAGCCTTCGGGAAGTGGAAAATAACCTGGAAAAATTTTCTCAGGGCATGTCCCGCATCGAAATGCTGGAGACCACGTATGAAGAAATATCCGATAAGCTCTCCGAGCTGCAAACCCGCAAAAACCAACTACAAACGGCCCTGCAATCGGGATTTACAGCCCTGCATATCGTAGAAACAGCCCAGGTGCCCACCATCAAATCCCGCCCCAAACGCAGCATTTTGGTCATCATGGCAAGCCTGGCGGCCTTTATGTTTTCCGTTCTCGGCGTTTTGCTGTACGAAAATTACAAGGATGACTTCCGATAAGCAAACAAA
>WGBN01000175.1 GCA_015494245.1 Saprospiraceae bacterium
CCGCGTCATCCGCGTTCTATTAAAGCCTAAGTATCCAATAGAACGCAAATTTCGGCAGGCTCAATCTTGCAGATTTAGCAGCACCCAGATTGTCAGATGGCGTCATTTATTTTTTATGCAACTTTGAGATTAAGCCTGAGTTGAAAAAAATAAAAGATGCATTGGATATTTGCTGAACCCTGGGCGCATTGCCATCTCAAAACTTAATGAACCATTGTAAAAGAAAACGCAGCAATATACACCATTGAGCCGCTCAAACCGGCTACACAAAAGCCGTATGTCGCCTATGAAACAAAAAAAAAGCCGCCCCTCAGAGAGAGGCGACTTCTTCTTCATCTCAAGGGTGGGTAATCGGATTCGAACCGACGACCCCCAGAACCACAATCTGGTGCTCTAACCAGCTGAGCTATACCCACCATCCAGGCAAAACCCAAAGGGCTTATGCCTGCTTATAAAAGCAGCGCAAAGATAAAAAAGTTTTCTTTGTCCGTGCAAATTTTCAGGCAAAAATTTGAGGGAAAAACATCTCCACGGAAACCTCTTCACCCCTCTTCGCTTTGTACGTACATTTCCACCAGATGCTTAATGCTGTGGAAGGTCGGCAGCTTGGATTTGAGGAAGAAATGCGGGTCCATCCACTGCACTTTTTCGATTTGCTCGGCTTCCTGGGGCAAAAAGACTTTTTGATCGCTCCACATTTTGTACCAGTGCACAACTTTGAGGCAACGCTTATAGCCGGCTTTTTGGCAGGAAAAGGTGTGGTAGGTTTTGGCCAGCTTGGGGCCGAGCTTCAGGTCCTTGACGCCGGTTTCTTCTTCCACTTCGCGCAGGGCCGCCTGTTTTTTGGTTTCGCCCTCACCTATTTTGCCTTTCGGCAAATCCCAGATACCTCGCCGGAAGATAAAGAGCAGTTCTCCGCGCTTGTTGCCCACCAGCCCGCCGGCAGCCCGGATTTTGTGGTAGAGGGAGAAAAAATCCCGCCTCAACTGCTTCAGGTCGGGGCCATAGACCAATACGGCTTTGGTGGGAGATTTCTTCTCCAGCATATCTATGTAGGGATGCAGGCTCTTGGGTTGCCCGCGATAGGGCACTTTGAGGGTTTCCTTTGGCAAGCCCAGCAGGGCTTTTCCGCTCTTGACCTCCTCTTTGGAAGCCAATACCAATTGGCGGTCTTTAATATAGATTTCGTACATTTGCCGAGATTTAAACGCAAATATGGCCACAGCAACTGAATTAGCCGGCAAGTTACTGCAAATAAAGGCAATTAAGCTGAGTCCCCGCCAACCTTTTACCTGGGCTTCGGGGATTTTGTCGCCCATTTACTGCGACAACCGCCTTTTGCTCTCGCATCCGGCGCTGAGAGATGAGGTCGTTCGACAATTGGTGAAAGCCTCCGGGCGCTTTGCACCCTTTGAGGCTGTTGCAGGCGTAGCCACAGCAGGCATCCCCCACGGTGTTCTCCTCGCCGACCGCCTGCACAAGCCCTTCCTCTACGTGCGCAGCAAAGCCAAAGCACACGGACGTCAAAACCTCATCGAAGGCCAATTGCCCGCTGCCGGAAGCAGAATCCTCGTCGTAGAAGATCTCATCTCCACCGGCGGCAGCAGCCTGCAAGCCGTCGAAGCCCTGCGCTCCGCCGGCATGGAAGTGGCAGGAGTATTGGCCCTGTTCACCTATGGCTTTCGCCAAACAGAACAACGCTTTGCAGATGCCCAATGCCCCCTCTATTGCCTCAGCAATTACGACAGCCTGCTGCAACAAGCCCTGACGGAAAACTACATCAGCGCCGAAGAGTTAGAAGAACTCAACCTCTGGCGACAAAACATAAACTCGTAAACTCCTTTCAAACCAAAATCGGTGAAAAACCGTAAAACCGACCCACTATGAAGATCATTAACGCTGCCTCAGAGAAATTTCTCGAAAAATACCTCAACAACCCCTCGCCCACCGGACAGGAAATCGAAGGCCAAAAGCTCTGGTTAGAATACATCAAGCCCTACATAGATGAATGGCATGTGGACAACTACGGCACGGCCTATGGCGTCATCAATCCCGGAAAAGACTTTCGCGTAGTCATCGAAGGCCATGCCGACGAAATCTCCTGGATGGTACATTACATCAGTGAAGACGGCTTCATCTACGTCATTCGAAACGGCGGCTCCGACCACATCATCGCCCCCTCCAAGCGCGTAAACCTGCACGGCGACAAGGGCATAGTCAAAGGCCTGTTTGGCTGGCCGGCCATACACCTGCGCCGTGGCGAAGACGCCAAGCTCACTCCCAAACTCGAAAACATCTTCGTGGACGTAGGCGCCAAAGACCAGGACGAAGTGCTGGAAATGGGCATTCACGTGGGCACCATCCTCACCTTTGAAGACCCCTTCATGGTACTCAACAATCGCTACTACGTGGGGCGCGCCTTAGACAACCGCATGGGCGGTTTTTGCATAGCCGAGGTAGCGCGTTTGATCAAGGAAAACAAAGTTGAGCTGCCCTTCTCGCTCTACGTCGTCAATTCCGTACAAGAGGAAATCGGGCTGCGCGGCGCCCAGATGGTCGCCGCCTCCATCAAGCCCGATGTGGCCATCGTTACCGACGTTACCCACGATACGAGCACACCGATGATTTCCAAGAAAAAGCACGGCGATGTGTCTTCGGGCAAAGGCCCCTCCATCACTTACGCGCCGGCCGTTCAGCCCAAATTGCTCGAGTTGATCATCAAGACGGCTGAAGAAAACGAAATTCCCCTGCAGCGAGAAGCTTCGTCCCGCTCCACAGGCACCGATACCGATGCCTTCGCCTACTCAAACGGAGGCGTGCCCTCAGCCCTGATCTCCCTGCCGCTGCGCTACATGCACACCACTGTGGAAATGGCCCACAAGGAAGACGTAGAATCCGTCATCCGCCTCATTTACCACAGCCTGCAAAAGATCAAAAACAAAGACCAGTTCAAACAACTGTAAGCGCCTGTGCCCCAAGGCTGCCGACGGAGGCTTCTCTTCACCGGTGAATGGAAGCCTCCCACCGTGAGCTGAAAGGCGAGGCATTTGCCACTACACTTATGCGCCTGCTCACTTCAATGCTCCACCGCCTGCTCTACGGGCATTTCTGGATCGCCGCCTGCGCCCTGGCCATGTATTGGCAAAGCCGCCTGCTCTTCGGGGCAGATATCGGCCTGAATGCCACCGCTGTCTTCCTCTTCAGCGGCACCCTGGCGCTCTACGGGCTGCACAGGCTCATCGGCTTGAATTTCGTCACGGGCAGCGAAATCACTTCCCGCTTCGACATCATTGCCGACATCCGCTCAGAGACACTCGCCTATGCCCTGCTGGGCGCCCTCGGAGCGGGCATCAGCTTTTTCTACCTGCCCCGCCGCCTGCAAGGGGCCGTGCTGCTCCCCGCTCTGCTCAGCCTGGCTTATGCCCTGCCCGTCTTCCGCAAAAAGCGGCTGCGCGATTTCCCCTACATCAAAATATTCCTCATCGCCCTGGTATGGACCTGGCTGACGGCCTCCCTGCCCGCCCTCGAACTCAGGCTCCTCAACACCCCCGCTGCCTGGTGGATGACGGCCGAGCGCGGCCTCTTCATCTTCGGCATCACGCTCCCCTTCGACCTGCGCGATCGCGAAACCGACACCGCCGCCGGCATCACAACCCTCCCTACCATCATGGATGTCCGCCCGCTCGGCTTACTGGTCTTGCTCGCCGCCATCGTCTGCGCCTACGCCAACGTACATGGCGGCCTCTACACCTGGGGAGACTGGACCGCCATAAGCGCCACCTGCCTGCTGGCCATGCTCCTTCTCTGGCTTTCGCCAAATGTCAAACACGACTACTTTTTCTCCGGCCTCATAGACGGGCTAATGATATTACAGTTTCTCGGGGTGTGGCTTTTGTGAGTTTTTTTGTATTATTGCGCAAAGAACATGGAAGAATGGCCATCGCAAAAATCATCATAGAGAATTACAAATCCATCCAAAAAACGGAGATTGAACTCAATCCCATCAATATTCTCATTGGAGCAAATGGCGCGGGTAAAAGCAATTTTATTTCCTTTTTTACTCTGATAAAAAACATCCTCCAACAAAACCTGCAGTACTATGTTGCCTCACAGGGCTATGCATCCAACATGCTGTTTTTTGGCCCCAAATATTCCAACCACCTCCGTGGAAAACTCATCTTCAAAGAAGCTCAGGCAAAAACGCCCGTAAATTTCTATGACTTCAAACTCGCCCCCAACAATCAGGGACAACTCTTTTTTCAAGAAGAAAATTTAGGCTACAATAGAAAGATAAATGAAGAACAAATTGAATGGAATACTACACCTCACACTCCTCCCGGCTATTTAGAAAGCATCTTACCCTCTACCGATGAACCCTGGCGAGCCATCTATATCAAAGAGCAAATTGAAAACTATGAGGTCTATCACTTCAATGACTCCGGCCCCGAGTCTAAAATCCGCCAAATTTGCAGGATAAATGACAACCTCAAATTGCACAAAGACGGCAGCAACCTGGCCGCCATGCTGTATCTGCTCC
>WGBN01000176.1 GCA_015494245.1 Saprospiraceae bacterium
ACAAAAGCCTTATCTTTGCGGTTATATATTTGGCCTTGTCGCTGGCGGGGCTATGGATTTTCAACAATTACCTTGCAGATAAAACCTATGGATAAGATCAAAATACTTTGGGCCGACGACGAAATTGACCTGCTCAAACCCCAACTCCTCTTTTTGGAAAAGAAAGGCTATGAAGTGATAACGGTAACTTCGGGTTACGATGCCGTGGATGTGTGCAAAGAGGACAAAAACATCGAAGTGGTCTTTCTCGATGAGTCTATGCCCGGGCCGGGTCTGGAGACGCTGGAGAAGATCAAGCAATTGCAGCCGACTTTGCCGATCGTCATGGTTACCAAGAACGAGGCCGAGGACGTCATGGAAAGCGCTTTGGGCGCTGAAATAACGGACTATCTCATCAAGCCGGTCAAGCCCACTCAATTGTTGCTGACGCTCAAAAAGATCATAGACAACAAGCGGCTCATCCGCGAGAAGACCAACATGGACTATCAGCAGGAGTTTCGCCAGTTGATGATGGAGATCAACAGCGGCCTGGATTTTGAGCAGTGGGTGGAGGTCTATCGCAAGATCATCAACTGGGAGCTCAAGATTGACCAGTCGGATTCTACCGAGATGTGGGATATCCTCTCCATGCAAAAACAGGAGGCCAATGCTGCGTTTTCCCGTTTCATCGAGCGGAATTACCTCGATTGGATAGCCGGCACGGAGGCCGCGCCCGTGATGTCAAACGGCCTTTTACTGCAGCGGGTCTTTCCGCGCCTGAGCAAGGACAAACCCACCATAGTCGTACTGCTCGACAACCTGCGCTATGATCAGTGGAAAGCTATTGAACCCATCATCTCGGAAGTTTTCAGGGTGGTGGAAGAAGACTATTTCTACAGCATTTTGCCGACCACTACGCAGTATAGCCGGAATGCTATTTTCGCTGGTATGATGCCGCTCGACATCCAAAAGCGCTTCCCCGATTGGTGGCTGAACGACAATGAAAAAGGCGGCAAAAATCAATACGAAGAGGAACTGCTGGACCAGCAAATTCGTCGGGTTTTCCGTACTCCCATCAAGTTCTCTTACCACAAGGTAACCAATGTGGCTCATGCCAAAGAACTGCAAAACAACCTCATCAACTACCTCAACAACGAGCTCACGGTTGTGGTCTATAATTTTATAGACATGCTTTCGCATGCCCGCACGGAAATGGAAGTACTCAAAGAACTGGCCGGAGATGAAAAGGCCTACCGCTCTCTCACGCGTTCCTGGTTTAGCAACTCACCCCTCTGGGCATCTTTGCAATCCGTAGCGGAGCAACGGGATTTTCAACTCATCTTTATCACCGACCACGGTACCATTCGGGTGAATACACCTTCCCGCGTCATTGGTGATCGCGAGACGACCACCAACCTGCGCTACAAGGTGGGCAGAAACCTGCAATACGAGCAAGGTGATGTCCTCGCCATCAAAGACCCCCACAAAGCCGGTCTTCCGCGTCCGAACATCAGCTCCACCTTTATCTTTGCCAAAGAAGACATCTTCTTTCTCTACCCCAACAATTACAACCACTACCACAATTACTACAAAAACACCTTCCAACACGGAGGCATCTCTCTGGAAGAGATGATCTGCCCCATCGTTTTTATGGAGAAAAAGTAAGGGGCTGCCGCGGGGCTTAAGCCCGCAGGCTATATGGTCATGATGTCTTTCTCTTTGGCTTCGACCAGGGCCTGTACCTTATTGGCGTATTCTTTGACTACATCTTCGATTTTGGCATCCATGCGTTTGCCCTCGTCTTCGGGATAGCCGTCTTTGACGGCTTTTTTGACGATGTCTAAGGCCTTATGGCGCGTGGTGCGCAGGCTGATGCGGGCTTCTTCGCCGTAATGATGGGCTTGCTTGACCAATTCTTTGCGGCGCTCCTCGGTAAGTGGCGGGATGTTGATGCGAATGAACTCCCCGTCGTTCATAGGTGTAAAGCCGAGGTTGGCTTCAAAGATAGCCTTTTCGATGACGGGAAGCATGCTCTTCTCCCAGGGCTGTATGGCAATGGTACGGCTGTCGGCCAGAGATACGTTGGCCACCTGATTCAGCGGGGTAGGTGTACCGTAGTACTCTACCATTAAGCCATTGAGCATGGCCGGAGAAGCTTTGCCCGTGCGTATTTTAGCCAGCTCGTGTTTGAGATGCTCTATGGTGTTGTCAAAGCTCTCTTTGGCGGCATCTAAGACGTTGGTTATGTCAATTTCCATAATCGTTTTGGTTTTGAGAATGAAGAAGTGATTTGCTTAATCACGCTTTCGGGGAGCTAAAGTAAGGCTATTTTGTTTTTTCGCCAAAAAATATGGTTATCTTTCGGCCGGCGTATTTTCCGTCCGGTGTTCGTCGGCTTTTTTCCCGACTAAAAGCAGCCTTATGGATAACTTTTTGCAATACCTCGAAGACTTTCTGGGCTATGAACTGCTGCACATAGGGGACTATGTCTTTTCTGTGGGTACTTTATTGACGCTTGTACTGATTTTCTTTTCGACCAAAGCCCTGCTTTGGATCATCAAAAAAGCGTTGTACAATGCCCGCAGCCTGAAGTCCATGGACGAAGGCAGCCTCTGGTCTGTCTTTCAAATCATTCGTTACCTTCTTTGGGTTATATCCATCTCCATTATGCTGGAGACTGTGGGCGTTAAAGTTACAGTGCTTCTGGCGGGTTCGGCAGCGCTCCTCGTGGGTGTAGGTATGGGCTTGCAGCAAACTTTTAACGATATCATCTGTGGCTTTATCCTGTTGGCTGAGGGGAGCGTCAAAATCGGAGACATCTTAGAAATCGGAGATGACATCATTATGATCCAGAAAATCGGCTTGCGAACGTCCATCGGCATTAATCGCGACAATATCGTGGACATCATTCCCAACTCCCTCATCACGACCAGCAGGCTGGTCAACTGGAGCCATCAATCTAAAAAAGTGCGCTTCCGCATCCGTGTAGGCGTAGCCTACGGCAGCGATGTGGAACTGGTCATACGCCTGCTCAAAGAAAGTGCTCTTGAGCATCCGGACGTTACCAATGAAGCCCTGATTGATGTATGGTTTACGGACTTTGGCGACTCGGCACTGCAATTCGAGCTGCTTTTTTTCAGCCAGAAACTCTTTCGCATAGAGCGCATCAAGAGCGATATCCGCAAGACCATCAATAAAAAATTTGTTGAGCATGGTGTGCAGATTCCCTTCCCGCAAAGGGATGTGCATATTAAAAAGTAAGCAAAAGCCGTTATCTTTTGCATGTGTTAACCCTTAAAAACTTTTTTATGAAAAACCTGATCATTCTTTTCTGTGCTTTGCTCTTCACTTCTTTTGTGCAAAAAGAGCAGTTGGACCCCATTAAGATTGAACCAACGAAGGGCGAAGTCTTCCGCATCGAAGGCAACCTCTCTCAAGGCGAGCTCATGCCCGATCTCTCCTGGGCCTGGAACAGCTCTGTGGCTTGTTTCCCCGGCACCCAGGCACACAAATTCACGGGCAATCACGTCCTCTATGAATTTATGCTGCCGGCCTATTCCGAAGTGGAAATCACTGTCATCCCCGCCAACCGCAAAGACAACTTTAGTCTCTATGCCTACGAAATAGGCACGACCCGCGAATCCGTCGTACCCAACCTGCCCTCCTGCGTGCGTTGTGAAGCCGACTACAAGTGGGACCGCCCCTATCGCGGAAAAACCCAGAACCACACCCGCACCGTCCGCCATATCCTCGCCTTGCGTAACCCCTACAAAGTCATCGTAGGCGTAGCCGGCGCCGACGGGCTGACGGAAGGAGATTATACCTTGGAAATTCGCTTTGTGAAGTGAGGGGTGGGGGCTTCGCCCTAATGTGGGGGCTTCGCCCCTAATGTGGAGTGCTTCGCACTCTAATGTGATTTTACGCTCGCTTCGCATCGCGTAGATATAATGAACCAGCGAAAGGATCGGGGGGGCTGCCTGCTGCCGCGGAGTTCGACTCCGCTCACTCACCGGCAGGCAGGCTGACGCAAGGAAGCCCCCCGATCCGGCCTTTTAGAATGAAGAATGGAAAATGGAGGCCGGGGAATAGGCGCTTAAAAGGTACCGCCCCTACGGGGCTTTTACGAACTTCGCCATGAACCCCAGGGCTACCAAGATGCCACCCCTAACGGGGTTCCATCACGCTCGTCACGTCTGTCACGTTCGTCACGTTCGTCACGTTCGTCACGATTGTCACGTTCGTTACGTTCGTCACGTTCGTCACGTTCGTCACGTTCGTTACGCTCGTTACGCTCATCGTCAGTATCAGGATTTACAGGATTATAGGATTGCACGGATTTTTTTGCTTTGCATGGTGTTAGCGGGCTAAAGCCCGCTGTACTAATTGACGGGCTGAAGCCCGCCCAA
>WGBN01000177.1 GCA_015494245.1 Saprospiraceae bacterium
GTTGTACGAAGTACGACTTTTGGGGCAGGCTTTCCACTTCCCCGGTTTTTCCGGATTCTTTCTTCAGCGGCGTTTTGGGTTGCTGCGTGGATTCGGCATTATAGGCTTCAGGCGTTTTTGAGGGAGGCGTTGCCGGCTGGATGACCACTTCTTTTTTCTGCTTGATGATAAAGGCACTTCTGTAACCCGCATCATGGGCTTTGCGCAAAGCGTATTTGGCCTCTTCCACCGAGCTGTATGTACCCACGCGTACCTTCTCCATGCCCTTTTCTTCATAGACATAGACCGTACCCACTTCTTCCAGGGCTTTAAAGGAAGCCAGGTCGAATTTCTTGCCTTTTTTGAAAGCCGCCAATTGGACGGCATATCCGGCAGGAACGACTTTGGGGCCAAGTGTTTCGGCATTGTAGGAGTCGGGCACATCGCTTTTGGCAGAGGGGTCCTTCCAGGTATTGGAAACGACGTTGTACTCATCGGGTTGGGCTGCGGCTGCAGAGGTGGAGACCAATTTGACCACGCCCAAATCGCGCTGCTGCAAGCTGCCTGTGCGCACCACTTTGCTGACATCCAGATAACCGGCCCGCGAGTAGCGCAACAGGTAAGAGGCATTGGGAGCCAAAGCCAGTGCATATTGCCCGCGCAGGTCAGAGGTAGCCTCCATACCATCTCCGGTTGTCTGGTTGACTGCGCGCACATACACATTGTCCAACGGCAAGCCCGTCTGGGCATCGGCTACGACACCTATGAATTGCTCATCTACTTTGCGGAGTTTTACTTCTACTTCGCGGCCTTGTCCCTGCACCAGGGAGGTCAAGTTAAAGGAATAGGGCACGTAGCCGTCTTTGCGCACGACGATGTTGCAGGTAAATCCGGGTTTGATGCGCATGCTGTACGTACCTGAGAGATTGGTTGTAAAAGTACCCATGCCACAGGCGCTCATATCTATCACGGCATCCGGCAGGGCCTCTCCATCGGAGGCATTGAAAACGCGTATGACGAGGTTTCCGGCTGCTTCCGTCAGGCGATAGATGTCTTCAAAGCCCTCTCCGCCCACGCGGTTGGAATAGATGTAGCCCCTGCCCAATTCTTCACTAAAGACCAGTCCGTAATCGTCGCGGGGAGAGTTGACACCCGGCCCCAGGTTTTCCACCTGCCCGAAACTGCGCCCTGTGAGCGTAGCCTTAAAGAGGTCATACCCTCCAAAGCCCAAATGCCAGTCAGAAGCAAAGTACAGTACATCGCCAAGCAGGAAGGGAGAAATTTCATCGCCGGGCGTATTCACGCCATCGCCGAGGTTTTCCGGTGTGCTCCAGCCCGAAGGCGTTTTGTAAGAGACGTAAAGGTCAAAACCTCCAAAGCCTCCCGGCCTGTCGGAAGCAAAGTACAAGGCCTGCCCGTCGGGCGAAAAACAGGGATAGCCCGTAGAGTAATCCGAGCCGTTGTGCGGAAAGGGAACAGCATTCTCCCAGTCGCCCTCGCCGCGGACTTCAGCCGTAAAGAGGCTCAACTCTATACCTGCAGAGCGAATTTGGCGAGTCCCTTCGGCGAAGTTGTTTTTGGAAAAAGCCACCTGCCTGCCATCGGGCGAATACGATAAAGGCCCCTCATTCCAGGCAGTCCGCAGTGCAGAATGCAGCGGCTTGGGGCTTTTCAAAAAGCCGTTGGGGTCCGGCTCCGTAATGAGGAGCTGGTTGCGGGAAGTGCCCGTCCAATGGCTTACGCTACCGCCTTTTTGGCCAAAATCGGCCGAAGAAGAAGCATACACCACCTGCCCCTGATAAAAAGCCGGAGCAAAATCGGAAGCATCCGTATTCAAATACTCCCGCTTCACCTGATAAAGGGGCGGGTCATTTTGATGATTCATGGCAAAATCACAACTGGAGGCGTATTGCGCTCCGGCCTGAGCATGTACCATGCCATAGCGCTCAAATTGCTTGCGCGCCTCTTCGTATTTGCCTATGCCCTTGAGGGCCTGGCCATAGCGGAAATAAATTTCAGAAGTAGTCTGCCCGGCTTCAATGGCTCTGGAATAGTAATCGCAAGCCTCGTGCAGGCGATTCAAATGGTAGTAGCAATCAGCCAGACGGGCAAGCGCCTGGGCGTTGTTGGGCTGGCGTTCTAAGACCGCCTTATAGGTCTTGGCAGCCAGGTTAAAAGCATACAGCTCATACTGCTTGTTCGCCTTGTTTAAAGTGGATTGACCCAGCAGGCTATGCGTACCCACGTACAACATCACGGCAACGGTCAACAAAAAGGGCAGTTTAAATTTTCTCATGACTGTTTCAGCATTAATTAGGCAATACAAAGTTTTTTGCAGGCATGGCACATGCCCACTCAACTTCATTTTTGATGCTCAAAAAACACGGTCGCCGCCCGCGATTTCCGAGCAAAACCACCATCACAACTTGCTAAATCAGGCAACAGAGAAGCTGTTGAGCTCCTATACACCTACAAATGTACGAGTTTTTTTACAAAAATAGTATGCCCCAAAGCGCTACAAATCAACCGGAAGGTACTTTCCCGCTGCTTTTTCGGTAGGCTTGCACCAATAACAGTACCTTGTCATAAGATTTCATCCCTTCTTTGACACCCTGGCTGTGTAAATAGGCCTCATAGACGCGGTCTCGCAGGCGCGGCATAAAGTCGGGATAGAGGTCCATTTGCCGGCGTATGGCGAGCAGGTCGTTTTGTATGCCTTTCGGCAAATGCGACCTCGCCTCGCGGGCTGCTTCGGGGTCTATGCGCCACAGGGCTGCATCCACATAGCGCCAATACGCCAAAGAGCCGGAATAGGCCAAAACGGGATTTTCGGAAGAAGTGCAGGCCATCCAGGCCCAAAAGTTGCAGACGCCCTCATCGCCAAAGCCATAGCCGTGGGCCATTTCATGGGCCATCACAAAGGGCTTCTGTATGGAGTGCAAGCCTCCGTCATAGTGCCCCTCCCCCGACCAGGCCAGATAAACTCCGGCCGTACTGATGCGCAAGAGCGTACCGGCGTAAAGCTCGCGCAAGCGCACCCTCAGATGCACCGGATAGCCATTGGCGGAAAGCGCCCGCTCCAGAGCAGTTGCAATTTCTGCCTGCGACACGGCGGGCAAGGCCAGGGCCATAGTATCAGAAACCGAATGGCCTTGCAAACGCAACACCATTTGCCGAAAGGCAGAGAGCTCGCCCAGCACCCGCTCGTACTCACACAAGAGCTCTTCACGCCCAAGCGGCTCCAAGCTCAAACCCAGGTTCTGCTCTACCGGCACACGGGCGTAATTCCACCCCCAAAACAAGAGGAAGAAAAATCCCAAAGCCGAAAAGAGCGAAAGCGACCCCCCGACCAGGCGCCCTGCTTTTTGCCGGCACGTGCCCCCGCTGCGCCACCAGCGCCGCAGGCGAAAACCCACAAAAACCAGCAAACCCAAGGCCAGTAAATAAATCACCGGCCAGGGAGAAAGCCGCGAAATAAAGCCAAATCCCAGGCGCAAAACGGGATACAAACCCCGGCTGTAATAGCGCTCAATAAAAGCAGCAGGACTGCTTTGTACAGCCACAGCAAGCAAAAAAAGTGTCGGCCACAAGAAATATCGCGTGATTCGGCGCATGCAAAGGTAGTCTTATCGCTATCTATCAACAACTCGGACAGCAAAAATAGCTATCTTTGCAACGCCGAATGATACCGGGCTCGTTTAACTTATTCGCTCTTTAAGTTGTTTACAGCCCGAAACGCTTTGCAAAAAGCGCATTTTTTAACCAACTAATACCAAAGCTCATGGCTTTTGAATTCACCGATGCAAACTTCCAGGAAAATGCCATTGACAAAGGTGGCGTAGTCGTAGTGGACTTCTGGGCTCAGTGGTGCGGCCCCTGCCTCATGGTAGCGCCCATCATCGAAGAAATCGCCGAGGAATACAAGGACAAAGTGCTGGTGGGCAAACTCAATGTGGACCACCACCCCGAAACTTCCATGAAATACGCCATCCGGAGCATCCCTACCCTGCTCATCCTCAAAGATGGAGAAGTCTTTGACCGCCATGTAGGTACCATCTCCAAAGCTGCCCTGGTTGAAAAATTAGAAGCAGCCCTGGCCGCCTGACTCGTAGTAGGACGATTCTCCATAGCTCGGCCGAAAGCAGCCCTTTCGGCCGGGCTATCCATCAAACTCAAAAATCATGTTCGGAAAAATCAGCTTGAGCCTCGCTCTGCTTGCGCTCCTTATGGCATCCTGCCAGACAAGCTCTCAGGAAACAACCATGAAAATCACCTATCCCGAAACCCGCAAAGATTCTTCGGTAGTGGACGAGTACTTCGGTACCAAAGTAGCCGACCCCTACCGCTGGCTCGAAGACGACCAGGCCCCCGAGGTGGAAGCCTGGGTCAAAAAACAAAACGAGCTGACCTTCGACTACCTCAGCAAAATCCCCTTCCGCGACGAAATCCGCGCCCGCTACGAAGAAGTCTTTAACTATCCCAAAGTCTATGCTCCCCAACGCGCCGGCGAATACTTCTTCTTCTACAAAAACGACGGCCTCCAAAACCAAGCCGTCATCTACGTCCAAAAAGGCAGTGAAGGCGAGCCCGAAGTCTTCATAGACCCCAATGCCCTCTCCAAAGATGGCACCGTATCCATCAACCTCATCGGCTTCTCTGACGACAACAAGTACGTCGCCATCTCCCGCCAGGAAGCCGGCTCCGACTGGCAGGAAATCCGCGTCATGGACATCGCCACCAAAAAAGAACTGGACGACCGCCTCGAATGGGTCAAATTCTCCGGCGCAGCCTGGTGGAAAGACGGCTTCTTCTACAGCCGCTACCCCAAACCCAAAGAAGGCGAAGAACTCAAAGGCGACAACAAATACCACTCCATCTTCTACCACAAACTGGGAACGCCCCAATCCGAAGACGAACTCGTCTATCGCGATGAGGAAAATCCCAACATCTACCACTTCGGCAACGTTACGGAAGACGGCCGCTACTTCATCATGTACAAACAGCCGGGAACAGACGGCTTCGCCACCTACTACAAAGAACTCGGAAGCGACGGGCCCTTCGTCAAGCTCTTCGGTGGCTATGACCACAAGAGCAGCGTCGTCCACAACATCGGCAGCAAATTTCTCGTGCTCACCGATATAGACGCCCCCAATTACCGCCTGGTCGAAGTGGACATCAACAATCCCGCCCCCGAAAACTGGAAGGACATCATCCCCGAAAGCGACAACCTCCTGCAAAGCGTCAGCACCGGCGGCGGTAAATTGTTCGCCTCCTACCTGGAAAATGCCACCACCCGCATCTATCAATTCGAATACGACGGCAGCGGCCGCAAAGAAATCAAACTGCCCGGACTGGGCTCGGCAGCCGGCTTTAGCGGCAAGGAAAAGGAAAAAGAACTGTTCTACTCCTTCAGCTCCTTCACCCAACCCAACAGCATCTACGAATACGATGTGGATAAGGGCGAAAGCAAGCTCTTCTACCGCGCAGAGCTGCAATTCAAACCCGAAGACTATGTCGAAAAGCAGGTCTTCTACACCAGCAAGGACGGCACCAAAGTCAGCATGTTCATCGTCCACAAAAAAGGCATCGAGTTAAATGGCCAAAACCCGACTTACCTCTACGGCTATGGCGGCTTCAACATCAGCCTCTCGCCCTGGTTTAGCGCTTCGCGGGTGGTGTTCATGGAGCGCGGCGGCGTTTTTGCCATGCCCAACCTGCGCGGCGGCGGCGAGTACGGCGAGGCCTGGCACCGCGCCGGCATGCTGGAGAACAAGCAAAATGTATTCGACGACTTCATCGCCGCTGCCGAATACCTCATCGCCGAAAAATACACCTCCAAAGAAAAACTGGCCATAGGTGGCGGCTCCAACGGCGGCCTGCTCGTAGGCGCTGCCATGACCCAACGCCCCGAACTCTTCGCCGTCGCCCTGCCACAGGTAGGCGTGCTCGACATGCTGCGCTACCACAAATTTACCGTAGGCAAAGGCTGGATTCCCGAGTACGGCTGTGCCGATTCCACCAAGACGGAATTCGACTACCTCTACGCCTACTCACCCTATCACAACCTCAAAAAAGGAGTCTGCTACCCCGCCACCCTCATCTTTACAGGCGATCACGACGACCGCGTCGTGCCCGCACACTCCTTTAAATTTGCCGCAAGGCTACAGGAAGTCCAAAGCTGCGACAACCCCGTCCTCATCCGCATCGAAACGGATGCCGGGCATGGTGCGGGAAAGCCGACTTCCAAGATTATAGATGAACAGGCGGATCTTTGGAGCTTTCTTTTTTATCATACGCGTTAGTGAGCTGAACTAAAGGATCGGGGAGCCGACGAAGGAGGATCCCCGAGCCGGCCTCATAGGTTAAGCAAATCTCCAAGAATCCGCTCCCCGATCTTCCGCTTTCGCTTCAGCTCGGGGATCGGAAGTTAGGTTTCTTTTTTAAACTAAAAAAACAGTATGCCCAAAAAAAAGAAGCACCAGCAAAATCCTTATGTCCGAATGGCACAAAAGCGCGTTCGCCGGAAGAAGAGCTTTTATAAGCACCTGAAATCCTATCTGATTGTCAACACCATGATGAGCCTGTTTTTGTTTTGGGACTCAGGAAGCCTTTCAGAATGGGTGCCGGTCTGGATTTTCTGGGGTATTGGGTTGGCCTTTCACTACTTCAAGACCTTTGGCTTCTTCGGCATCGGCCGCTTAGACGAAGAATGGGAAAGGCGCGAAATAGAGAAAGAACTACGCCGCCGGGGCATTGATCCCGCCAAGACCTTTGAACAGGAAGACGAACTTGACCTCGAAGAACTCAAACGCCGACGCAAAAAAGAAGCGAAGTACGAAGAAGAAACGCCCCAAAGAAAATACCGCGAAGAAGACTTGCTGTAAGTTCCTCTGAGGCGCCCCCTCCTATCTAATCAGGTGCACATCGCCCTTAAACAGCTCCTCGCTGCCGTCTTTGTACCGCACCTGCACCCAATACGCATACACGGCTATGGCGGCAGGCTCGCCTTCCACCGTGCCGTCCCAACCCAGGTTGGGGATGTTGGGCGGAAAGTGCTCCCGCGTGAAAACCAGGTCGCCCCAGCGATCGAAAATGTACATGGACGTAATTTCCTCCACTCCCGAACCCGCAAAAACGGTGAAATAGTCGTTAATGCCATTGCCATCGGGAGAAAAGGCGTTGGGAATGTACAATTTCCGCGTATCCTTCACCTTCACGTAAATGGTGTCGCGCACCGTACAACCCGCTCCGGATTGCACCGTGAGGATGTACGACATGCTCACAAAAGGCGATAAATCCACCATGAGGCAATCGTCCGAGAGGCAGTCCAATTGCACAGTGGGTTGCCAAACGACCTGGGGCGAAGTCAGATTGACCGTTGCCTCGGCCTGGACGGATTCGCCCAAATCTATGTAAGCCGTGTCGGGGTTCAGCTCCAGCAAAAGCGCTTCGGGCTGGGTCAGCAGCAAATCGCCCGTCCACAGGCAGTCGTTGGCGTCCCGGACTTCCATTTCGTAAACGCCTGCCGGCAAATTGGAAAAGAGCGGCGCTGTCTGAGGCGGGAAATTGCTCAACAAATACTCGTAAGGTTGTACACCACCCGAAGGCATGAGGTACAAAGCCCCGTCGCTGTCGCCATAACAAGTGGGCTCCGTCCAGTCATAGACGACTTCAAGCGGCGGAGGCCCCTCCAAATCAATCTGCGTTGTTGCCTCGCAGCCGAGGTTGTCCGTAATGGTCAATTGATAAGAGCCTTCCGGCAAATTTTGGACCGTGGAAGTAGCATCGCCCGTACTCCACTGGTATTGATAGGGCGGAATGCCACCGGAGCCGGTAGCGCTAAGCGTTGCATCCGAAGCGCCATCGCAACTCACCGCATAGCCGTTGTAATCCGTCAATACCTCCACGCCGGCGCCGACGGAAATTTCCGTAACCTCAAAGGCATCACTGCCCTCACAGGCAAAGCCGTCTTGCACGAGCACGGAATAAGTACCTGAGGAAGATACCCAGGTCGTCTGCCCTGTCGCTCCATTTGACCAGGCGTAAGAGAGGAAGCCGGGGCCTGCGTCCAACAAGACACTGTCGCCCTCGCAAAATTGTTGCGCTCCACTGATCTGAGGCGCCGGTTCGGGATGTACGGTAAGCTGGGTCAGCACAGTGCTGTCGCAACCGTTGGCCGAGCTAAGCACATTGATGTAATTTCCCGAAAGGGTGTAACAAGAATCCCCCACTTCAAAACAATCGCCCGCACAAATTTCGGGAGCCAGCAGCGTCCAGGCCGTGTCCCGCACTTCGAGATTGATACAGTGCACGGAATCGCAGCCGTTCAGGCCCGTGAAAGTCAGACAGTACTGGCCCTCCGTTGTTAACATGGAGCCGCCAAATTCATAGGCATCTCCCGCGCAAATGGCGACCTCTTCCTCCACATGCGAAGTATCTGAAAAAGTAATAAAAACGCAATGCGTAGAATCACAGCCGTTTACGGAAGTGAAGGTCTCGCACAGGCTGGTATCGGAGGTGATACCTCCGGGCTCAAAGACCTCACCCTGACAGAGCGCAATGGTTTCGCCGGTCTGGATGGCATTCAAGACATTCACGGACATGGCGCGCACGGAATCGCAGCCTTCACTGCTCTGCAAGAGCACCGGATAATTACCGGATTCGGTCAGGGCCAGTCCCTCAAAAAAGAGGGTATCGCCCTCGCAGAGCTGAGCGGAAAAGGCCTGGTAGAAGGTGTCCATGACGGAAAGGAAGGTCGTCTCAAAAACCTGGTTCCCACAGGCATCGGCATAAGAAGCCTGCAGGGCAGTATCCTGGCTATACACCACCCCATTATAGGCGTCGCCCTGACAAACCTGGGCCGACAGCGTGTCAAAAGAAGGACAGGAGGCGTAAAAGACATAGACAGAATCCCTCACCACACAAGAGCCGGAAGTCATCTCCACCCAGTAGAGCCCCTCCTGATCTACGGCCAGGGAAGAACCGGTAGAGCCGTCGTTCCAGAGGAAAGTGGTGTTTTCCATGGGAGCCAGCAGCGTGGTATCCTCACAGAAGCAAAGGGATATGGAATCGGTGGGAAAAGCATCCAAGAGAGGCGGAATGACCACCTGTTGCGTCAGCGTATCGGAGAAGCCGTTTTCGGTATTGAGAACGATGAGCGTAACATCCACCACCTGCTCCTGATTGGTAGAGGGATAGACCCATACGGGCAGAAATTCCGTATTGACGGCCTGGCCCGGGAAGTACCACTCATAAGCCATCTGCGAGCCCGCGCTGGAGTAATTGAACAGCTGTATGGTATCCGATTCGCAATCCGGAATGGCGAGGAAATTGGCCGAGGGCGAGGTAATGTCCACCGGCTGGCAGTTTTGGTCTTGTGAGAGCGTGGTGGTAACAGTCAGGCTCACAGAGCCTATGGCGTCTTCCGGCAAGACGATCTGCACGTAGTAATCTCCCGCCACGAGGCACTGCAACTCGATGGACGTATTCACATTGGCCAGGCAGGAGCCCGCCGTCATGGCATCGCAGGTGCCGTATAAGATGCGGGCACGCACTTCGCCGGCGTTGATGGGGAAGCCCTCGCCATCTGTCATATCGCCCACGTCAAAACTGATGTGCATATCCTGTTTCTCGGTGCCGGTAATGGACACCTGAAACCAAACCGATTTGTAGCCTTCCGGGCCGAGCAGGCAGTCCATGTTAGAACCGTCTTCGCCAAAATCCGTGCCTATGGTGTGGCAATTGATGCGCACATCCTCGGTATAAGTACCCTGGTCGGGCACGAGCAGTGGTATGGCATTGCTGCAGAAATCTCCCTCCACCCCAAGCAGCCAGACGACTGGCTGGTAAGCGAGGAAAATGTTGAAATCATCGGGCAGGCAATCCTCCCAAAAGATGTAGTACGTCCCGGGCTCATAACAGCCTTCCCGCCAGGCATGGCCGGTGTTGTTTTCAGAATCGGTTGCGGAAAAATCTATCATATCCACTTCGACCAGCGAAGTGGGGTCACCCGGAATGGTCTCGCGGTACAGCTTCATGGCTTCGGAGCTGGTGCGCGAATCCGGGTCATTGACCAATTGATGGGCCAGCCGGACGACGCCCGAGCCATCGGTCGTAAATTTATACCAGAGGGAACGCTCATAGCAGGTATCCGGAAAAGGGTCGGTGACATCGCGGGTAGCACATTCCAGCGTACCCGGGGCGCCGACGTAAACGCCCGTTGAGAGCTGCACCGGAGTATAAGGCGGCTCTACTTCGCCCAGGCCATTGATGAGGTTGGCTTCGTCTATGTGGTCGTAAATGACCGAGGAAGCCGGATAGCCGTCGTAACGGATGCCCAGTTCTACCTGCTGGTTGGGGTCGGTGGGAAGGCTCCACATGTTGACCACTGCGTAATAGCGCACAGAATCTCCATCGCAGGAGGTTTTGTTGAACCCAAAAGTCGGCAGGCGGGTCGTACAGGGGTTTTGATCATCGCCTCGATTGTTGACCACAAAGGTCAGTCCGTCGGCAAAGGTAGAGTCCACGCCTCCATTTTGCACCAGTTGGTCAAAGGGTATGGCGCCATTGACATCACTGCGAAAGACCTCTACTCGGGGGCGATAAGCAGAAGAGGTGATGGGAAAGTGCTTTAGGGTCAGCTCGACTTCTCCGGCCTCAGTGAGCACAAAGGTGTACCACAAGTTGCGCATGGTAGGTGACTGAGCCTCAGCCGGTTGCGGCATGTCATCTAAATAAAGAGGATAATTTTCCGTTCCGCTATAGACCAGGGGGTTGTAGTACATCTGGCCGAAAAAACCGGGGCAGAACGTTACGAAGGGGTCAGTGGGTTGCGAGCCCGTAGAGCAATAGATGAAATCATTGGAGGGTGGCAGAAGGGGGTTGTAGGGATGTACGTCTCCGGGTTTTCCCCAAATCTGATTGCCATCCGGCGGAACGACCCCAAAATCATAGGCCTGATTGGCGTGGTCAAAGCGCGAAGTGCCTGTCCGTTCCACGATGAAGCGGGGTGCGATCACGGGCGGGTCCTCGTCGTTGGCGAAAGCCACCAGGGTGTAGTAACCCGGCTGCAAATTGCACAACTGCAACTCTCCGTAAGAGGGTTGAGCGCAGGGCTGTACGGGTTCGGCATTGATGAGGATGGAGGGGTCGTTCTTCGCATTGCCCGCGTAAATGGCCGCGCTGACGGGCAGGTCCAGCACGCGCAGGAAAGCGGGTTCGGTGATGTAAAAAACCATGTACAGGGAGTACAAATCGGTCGCATGGCATGGAACAACGGGATGATCCGCCCAGGGCGTATCCGGCACACAACTGAAAGTGAGCTCATCCAAATTATAGACCTCCACCGTATAGGGGTAAGGATCAGCTGCTGCCGACAGGTTCCAGTCCACGGGTTCGCAATCGTTCACCAGATAGGCTTTTTCGGGCCTGTTGTAGGTGTCCTCAAGCGGGTCGGAGATGATGGTGATGATGTCTTGCATGCCCAAAGTGCCCATGATACCATTGGCATCGGGATAGGCAGGATGCTCATAATCGGCCCCCACTCCATAGCTGATCACTGTGTACCAGCCAGGCGTCAGAGGGTCGCAGGGATGCGTCCTTTGATTGACAAAGCAGGTTTCCCAGTCCAGATTGTTGTCGTTGATGCCTCCCCAGGGCTCCAGGTTTTGGGTCAAATCATTGGCTTTTCCCTTGAACAGATTGAGCTGGATAGCCGGCGAGCTGCTGATAATCCTCACGATTCTGGTCTCACTGAGGTAAAACTGTCTGTAGATCAATTTGGACGCCGCCCCGTAACAAGGCGGAATGCCGCCGACGATAGCGGCATTGTTGAGGCAGGAAAAGGTGTCCGGCGTACTCTGGATGGTATCCGAAGGGATTTGATCAACCCAGCCGGTGGTGTCGCCACATTCGACGATGGGCTCCAGTTCCGGAGGCGGGAGGATGTCTCCCATGTCTTCTGCCAGTTCGCGGCTATAGTATTTGGTATTTAAAGTGCGGAAGGTAAAATCGGGATTATCCGACAAGCCCACTTGGGCCGTATCTCCAAAGGTAACCAGGGTGTAGTCGCCTGTTTGGAGACAGTAATAGCCGAAAACGTCATCAGCGGCATCGTCTATGCATGGCACAGACAGCACAGGTTCGGCCCCGGTGAGGATGTCTCCTTCGGCAAAAGCATTTTGCTGGACAGCCAGCTGATCCAGGCGGTCTTTATACAAAATATAGTGGAAATCTATTCCGGACTGCGTCTGTAAGTTGCCGATATGAACCATGCCGGAATCGGGTATGGAAAATTCGCGATAAATACCTTTGGGGCGATCGGGGCAGGTCGTGCCTTCCGGCAAAACTGTATTTTCGCAACCGAAAGTATCTAAGGCTGCGGGATACAAGGTGTTTTCCACCAGGGGCAACAGGCCATTGATTTGCTCAAAGGCCGTGGCATCCCACAGGCCGAACAGGCTTCGCAAATGGGCATCTCGCACATGAATGCCCACAGACACTTCCTGTCCCAAAAGACCTGCATCGAGGACAGAAGTGGTATCTATAAAATCGGGATGCGCTATGACACCGGTCAGTTGCAAGGCGTAAA
>WGBN01000178.1 GCA_015494245.1 Saprospiraceae bacterium
AGTTGTGTGTTTGCTTGTTGAGCGGGCTTCAGCCCGCTAACAGTACCGCGTGCTTCAGCGCGCGAACGTAACGAACGTGATCAACGTAACGAGCGTAATGAACGTGATGAACGTAATGAACGTAACAATTATAGCCCAATTATGCTTGGAGACAAGCTCCTTAGCGTCTTATATGGCCAGATTCGCAAAGAAAAATAGCTATAGTCGTTAAGTTGTACGTTCCGGATATGAACCCGTATATCTTTTGCGTTTTAGCGAGAAATAAAACGTAACAAACGTGACAAACGTGACGCGTAACGAACGCAACAATCGTAACCAAATTATGCTTGGAGACGACCTCAAGGGCGGAAGCCCGACACATTCCAGCTCGTGGCGTAAGCCTCGACACCTCGAGAACGTTTTCACGCGATGCGAAGCGAGCGTAAAATCACATTAGAGACCGCAAGGTCTCCACATTAGACGCGAAGCGTCCACATTAGGCGCGAAGCGCCCACATTAGGCGCAAAGCGCCACATTAGGCGCAAAGCGCCCACATTTCCCTATCTTTGCCCCACAAATACACGAACAATGAACAAATTCCTACTCCTCCTCGCAGCTATTCTGCTGCCGGGATTCGGCCTGCGCGCCCAGTTGTTGCTGGTGCAGGGCACGGTCAAAGATGCCGGCACGGGCCGCGGTATTCCCAATGCGCATGTGGATGCGCAGCTGGCAGACACCTATACCGATGAAAACGGACAGTTTGAACTGGAGCTGGCTGCAGACCTTACCGACATTCAGCTTACCATCTTTCATCCGGATTACGAGCAGGTGCAGAAGAGCGTGACGGTCAATGACTTTGAGGTGATTGACCTGGGCGACATCCTGCTCAAACCGGCCGAGGCCGAAGACACCCGCCTCGAGCTGGGCACCATCACCCTCGAAGACTTAGAAGCCCAGGAAGAAAGCTCCCAGGAAGTCTCCGGCCTGCTGACGGCTTCGCGCGACCTCTTCGTCTCCACAGCGGCTTATACCTTTGGCTCGGCCCGCTTCCGCATACGCGGCTATGATTCGGAGAACACCACCATCTACCTGAACGGCGTACCCGTCAACCGTCTGGAGAACGGGCGGCCCTACTGGAGCGCCTGGGGCGGACTGAACGACGTTACCCGCAACCGGCACACGCAGGTGGGCCTGGCGCCTATGGACTACAGCTTCGACGGCATAGGCGGCGCCACCACCATAGATACGCGGGCGCTTTCCCAGCGAAAGCAGCTGCGCGTTTCCTATTCCTCCTCCAACCGCAGCTATCGCAATCGCCTCATGGCCACCTGGTCCAGCGGCCCGCTGAAGAACGGTTGGGCGGTTTCGGTCTCCGGCTCGCGGCGTTGGGCGCAGGAAGGCTATGTGGAGGGCACCTTCTACGATGCCTGGTCGTACTTCCTCTCCATTGACAAAAAATTTGGCGAAAGCCAAAGATTAAATCTCACCGTGCTTGGCGCACCCATCAAGCGGGGACGCTCCACGGCCGCGATTGCCGAGTTGTACCAACTCACCGGCACGCATTACTACAACTCCTATTGGGGCTTCCAAAACGGCAAAAAGCGCAATTCCCGCGTTTCTACCATCCACCAGCCCATCGCCATCCTGCGCCACGATTGGAACATCGGCAAGAGCGGCCTGCTCACCACCGCCGTCTCTTATCAGGCCGGTCGCAACGGCAGCACGGCTCTGGATTGGTACGGCGCCCGCGACCCGCGCCCCAACTACTATCGCTACCTGCCCAGCTTCCTCGAAGACGGCCCTATGAAAGAACTCGTTACCCAGGCCTGGATCAACGACCAAACGGTGCAGCAACTCAACTGGGACGAGCTCTACCAGGTCAACTACGAGAGCTATGAAGAAATCGAAAATGCCAACGGCACAGGCGAAACGGTTGCCGGACGCCGCTCCAAATACATACTCGAAGAGCGCCGCTACGACAGCAAAGAACTCAACTTTCAGTCGCTTTTTCAGATGCCTTTCGGCAAACGATTGGACGTGAGCGCAGCCCTGGGCTATCGCATGTACCAGGGCGACAACTACAAACTGGTAAATGACCTGTTGGGTGGCGAATTCTACGTGGACATCAACCGCTTTGCCGAACGGGACTTTCCAGACAATCCCGATGCCGCGCAAAACGACCTGAATACGCCCAACCGCATCCTCAAAGTCGGTGACCGCTTTGGCTACGACTACAACCCCAACATCCGTAAGGCCTATAGCTGGGCGCAACTGGTTTATCACCTGCCGCGCATTGACTTTTCTCTCGGCGCCGAAGTGTCCAACACCCGCTTCTGGCGGGAGGGAGATGTGAAAAACGGCCTCTTTCCCGATAATTCCTTCGGCAAATCGGAGGTGCAGTCCTTTTTCAATTATGGCGTCAAAGGAGGTCTGCTGCTCAAGATCAACAACCGCAATTACCTCAGCACTTACGGGGCTTATCTGACGCGCGCGCCTTTCTTCCGCAACGCCTACCTCTCGCCCCGTACCCGCGACCAAATCGTGGAAGGCCTGAGCAGTGAAGAAATTACCTCCGGCGAGCTCAACTACATCTACCGCGCCCCCTCCCTGAAATTTCGCGCAACGGGCTTCTATACCAAATTCCGCAACGGTACCCGCGTGATGAGCTTCTTCAACGATGAAGAAATCGCCAGCGATATAGGCGATGAAACCATCTCCCTCGGCTTCGTCAACTTTGCCCTGACCAAAATCGGCAAACAACACATGGGCGCGGAAATCGCCGTAGAGTGGCACCCCACTTCCTTCCTCGAACTCGATGCCGTAGCCGCCCTCGGGCAGTACATCTACGACACCCGCCCGACGGCAACCATTGTTACAGACAATAATCCCTCGGTTTTTGTCAAAGACCGCACCATTTACCTGCAAAATTATTACCTGCCTGGCATGCCGCAGTCGGCTTATACCCTGGGCTTGCGCTACAACAGCAAAAAATATTGGTTCGCCACCTTCAACCTCAACTACTTCGATGGCGTTTGGTTGGATGTCAATCCCAATCGTCGCACGGAAGAGGCCGTGAGCACCCTGCGTCCGGGCAGCGATGCCTGGAAGGCCATCCTCGGCCAGGATCGGGGTGAGCCGGCCGTTACGCTCGATTTCTTCGGCGGCAAGTCCTTTAAATTTGGCGACTACTTCATCTACCTCAACCTCGGCGTGAGTAACATCCTCGACAATCAGGATTTCATCACCGGAGGCTATGAGCAGTTGCGCTTCGATTTTGCCAGCCAGGACCCGAGCCGCTTCCCGAATCGCTATTACTACTAC
>WGBN01000179.1 GCA_015494245.1 Saprospiraceae bacterium
GATTATGATCAGTCAATACCGGAGTTTCGGCTTTGCCGACAAGGGGGTGGCCGTGCGTTTTTCTTTTGTGCTGGTGAGTTTGTGGTGGCTGGGATTTTCCATCATTCCCTTCCGGCGCCTGCCGCCGGATTCCAGGGAAAAGACTCAGGACGACATCTTGCGAAAGGGCGTTCAGGAGTTGAAGAAAGTCTGGGCTATTGTTCGACATACCAGGAACATCAAGCGCTTTTTGATTGCCTTTTTTTCGTACAGCGCCGGGGTGCAGACGGTGCTCATTCTGGCGGCCACCTTTGCCGAGAAAGAGTTGTCTTTTGATGCTTCCGAATTGGTGATCATCATTCTGATCTTGCAGTTGGTGGCCATTGCAGGCGCTTATCTGTTTGCGGCTCTTTCGAACAAAAAGGGCAATAAGATTTCATTGATTGTGCTGTTGTCTTTGTGGATGTTGATCTGTGTGGCTGCCTATTTTGTGGAGAGCAAAACGGCCTTTTACGTCATAGCCGGAGCTGTGGGCATGGTGATGGGCGGGGTGCAATCCATGTCGCGCTCCACTTTTTCCAAGCTTATACCAGAGGATACCGGAGACAACACCTCCTTTTTCAGCTTTTACGATGTGCTCGAAAAGCTGTCTATCGTGATGGGTACTTTTGCTTTCGGACTGGCGGAGCATTTGACGGGCGGCATACGAAACAGCCTTTTGCCTTTGATTGCCTTTTTCATCATTGGCTTGTATTTCCTTTTGCGCACACGCATTCAATCTGCCGACGTTCCTTAGAAAAACGGTACCGTTTACCAATAATCCGCTACTTTTCTGCGTTTTTTCGTCTAAAAACAAGACTGCACCTCCGACTCAAATGGCATTTGAAGTGGGCTTTTGAGGCTCTTTTTACGTTGTATTTGCCTGATTTTCAGGCATTTATGTGCGTTTTTCGACAGTCCTTGTGCTTTGAGATTTTCGAACATTTTCCCCTTGCAGGGAATTATATAAATACGTAACTTTCGGGGAAGTTGCGACCTTTTGCAAAATATAAACCAAAAACCAGAATGGTGCGCCTATCACTTTTACCAATCATTGCTTTAAGTCTCTTGAGCAGTACTTACATCTACCTGCAAAGTTCTGCCGGGAATGATGCTCTAAGCAGTTATAGCCTGATTGAAGAGCCGGGGATGGAGCTGGAAGCCAACCAGGCCCGCATAGATGAGGATGGCTGGATGCACTTTATTGATGTGGATCACAATGCGCTGCTGCTGTCCATCCAAACTTTTGGCCAGAATATAGGGCAGTTGAACGATGGCCTGGAGGTTACTTCCGGGCTTTTGGGAAATTACGGGCATGCTGCCAATGACTTGTCGGGGGCAGATTACATAGACAAGAGCATTTGGTTTACCATCAATCGCTACTGGCGCATTGAGAGCAGGCGCAAGATCGCCCATCCCGTTAAGGTGCGCTTTTACTATACGCGCCAGGATTTTCTGGATATTCAGCAGGGCATCAGCGGCCTGGGATATACTTTGCTGGACCCTGAGAATATGTGGTTTTACGTTTTGGAGGGTGCCAATGTACATCCCTTTGCCCTTCATGCCCGTGCCAATCAGGCCAATGTGGTCATTTACAACAAGACCAGCAGCATCAAATTTGGTACTTTTAAGGACTATTTCTATGCCGAATTTACCATAGACCATATCAACGCTGCCGGCAGCGCCGGCATTCAGATACAGCGTCAGTCGGAAGGGCTGTCGGTAGAGGGAAAGGTTTTTGACCCTTTTGGCAATCCGGTACCAGGCGTGTTTATTAATTCCCCATTGGGAGATGCTGCGGTCTGTTCTACTGAAGAGGGCTTGTACAAACTGACCCACCTGACAGAGGGTAAAAACTATGAAATACGCCCCTTCGTAAAGTATAAGCCGGCTGAAGGCGTAACGGTCTTAGACCTCATTGGCCTGGACCGCCATCTGAGCAAGCAGCGAAAAATAGACAACCCTTACATTTTGTTTGCTGCTGATGCGGACCAATCCATGAATGTGGACCGGGCAGACCTCAAGTTTATGCGCTCGCTGATTCTTGGGGATGCCGTTACCTTTCCCGAGCAAAATTACTGGCGCTTCTTCCCGAAAGACTACAAGTTCTCGCTGCCCGATTATCCCTTTGTGCCGCGCCCGCCCCAGGTGATTGTACTGGAAGACCTGAATAATTCCGTTTCGGGCCAGGATTTCATCGGTGTAAAATGCGGAGACATCTGGAAGGAAGAGGATTTTCCCAATGAACCGCCTTCTTATTTAGATCCCTCTTTTTCCATGGCCGACTTTCAGTCTTGCACGGGTCAGGAAATCAAGGTGGGCTTACAGGTTACGAACTTCAAGGACATCCAGGGTTTTCAGTTTACGATTTCCTGGGACCCGAAGGTACTCGAATTTCGCAAAGTGCGGGATTTTAATCTGCCGGATTTTGACGCCACCTGCGTGCGCGTTAAGGATGCCGGTAAGGGGTATATCACTTTTGCCTGGTATGCCACTTCTTCGGCGCCGGAAATACGCCCCAAAGACGGCACCAGCATTTGTAAACTTCAGTTTAGGGTGATTGGAGGTGACAATGCTTTCACGACTCTGAACTTTAAGAAAGAGCCTACTCCCATACAGGTTATTCGCGGCAATTTGAGTCCCGCCAATGTGTTGTTTACTCTGGGCAGCGTGCGCGTCAACAACCAGAGCCCCATTTACATCAGTGCTTTAGACAAGCGCGATCCCGAATGCCATGGCGATGCCAATGGTGCCATTAAGGTCGAAGTACTTGGAGGTTCTCCGCCTTACTACTACGAGTGGAGCACGGGTGCTACTACGGAGAAAATCGAAAATTTGCCGGAAGGCGAATATTCCGTAACTATATCCGATGGAGACAACTGCCCCTTTGTTTCCGGGCCCATCACCATTAAGTCTCCTCAGATTCTTTATCTCGAGCAAAAAGACATTCGTCCTCCTTTGTGTAACGGGAGCAAGAATGCCGCTATTTCCATGCGGGTAAAAGGCGGTCATCCTCCATATCGCTATGCGTGGAGCAATGGGGCGACTTCTTCCTGGATTGCGCAGATTGGCCCGGGTACTTATACGGTAACCATTACAGACAGCAAAGGGTGTAGCATTGAAGAAACTTTTGAAGTGCCGGATGCGGGTAGTGTTCATATACGCTACTCCATGACGAATGAATCAGCTCCGGGCAAGCTGGATGGGGCCATCAAGATTTTGGATATCCCCGGTGCAACCGAGCCGGTTCGTTATGAATGGGATGACTTGGGCAAAAAAGGCCCGCGGGTTACGCATCTGCGCTCTACGCTTTATTTTGTCAATGCCATAGATGCCAACAACTGTGTCTATCCTTTCCCGATCAATGTGGGCCTGGGCGAGCCGCCTTCTGAGATGGTCATTTCACTGCCAAAAGACAAGATCGAGCCCAATGTTTGGACTTATCTGGAGGTGTCATGCCCGGAGGAGCAGAGCGTTACTTTCAAGATGTTTGATCAAAACAGCCAATTGGTTGACCAAAGGACTTACGAGCTTTTGAGGGGCACGGCGCACATGGAGTTCAGAACGCCTCCGCAGCCGGGCAAATATTTGATTCAGGTTTTGCCGTCCAATGGCGTGGTGCGCAGTTTGCGTTTTGACGTGGTGGCCCAATAGGGCCTGTGGGTGTTGAGCAGTCTTGTTGCAGAGGCTGCTCAACGCTTTCCTCCTCCCAATAGTTTTATCCAGAAGAGCGGGTTGAGCAGTTTCTTGCGAGCCGAGAGGTCGTTGTACATTTCTGTCATAAATTCGATCAGGGGTCTGTTTTTGTGGATGAGGTTGGCCATCCAGATGGCGAGGCGTTTGTGGCTGAGCATTTTTTGCAGGCGATAGCTGATGCGAAATTCTGAGCCCAGCACCCTGTCCACCCGTTTGTCGTAGGCCAACATGGTTTCGGCGGAGAAGTCATTTGCCGAAAGGCAGGCAGCTGCCTGGTCGGCAGCGATAAAACCGCTGTACATGGCATTGCCTATGCCTTCGCCGCTGAGGGGGTCTATGAGGTGGCCGGCATCGCCTACGAGCATGTAGCCTTCGCCTGAGATGCGCTGATGTGAGGAGCCGAGGGGCAGGCCATAGCCTTCGATTTCTCCGCATCGCCTGGCCCGGGCAAAGCGCTCTTTTATGGCGGGGTGGCTGTGGATGATCTCCTCCATTTTTTTGCGCAGGCTCAGCCC
>WGBN01000180.1 GCA_015494245.1 Saprospiraceae bacterium
GAATGAGACTTTGCCGAAAGGCAATCCCCTGCACATAGCCCCTGCACCTGCCGTAGCTGTAGGCCTGCTCATTTTGCCCTTGTTCGACACCCTGCGCGTTTTCGTACTGCGCATTTTGAGGGGAAAATCTCCCCTGCAAGCCGACCGCACCCACCTGCATCACCTCTTACTGGACCTCGGGTTCAATCACCTCCAGGCCACGGCTGTCTTAATCCTCGCCAACATCGGCATCATTGCCCTGTGTTATTATTTCCAAAAATTAAAGTCCGGCTCCTTGATTTTGCTGATCCTCGCAATCGCCGTACTTTTGTCCGGATTTCTCGCTTTCCTGCACAGGAAAGCAAAATGCATCCATGACTGAAAATTTTCAAAAACGGTGAATTCTTTTATTTGGGTTTTTGTCGGCGGAGGCCTGGGCAGCATAACGCGCTACGGGCTGGCCTATTGGCTGAACCGCTATCTGTGGGTATTTCCGGTAGCTACCTTTTTGGCCAACTTATTGAGCTGCGTGTTGTTAGGTTTTTTGGCAGGCCTGAGTTTAAAAGGCAGCATCTCCGAAGAAGGCAAATGGCTCATGATGTCGGGCTTTTGCGGAGGGTTCAGCACCTTCTCTACTTTTTCGGCAGAGAATTTTCGCCTTTTTCAGGTGGGGCATCCCGTACATGCCATGCTCAACATTGTCCTGAGCATTTTGGTAGGCTTGGGCGGCATTTACGCCGGGCTCCAACTCGCCAAATGAAAGCCTTATGCGCGCACTGACAGAAATACGGGAAGAAGAACCGGCCATCATCAGTTACTTCACCGACCCCCGCGTGGGTGCCAAGCTGCTGTCTATGGGCATACTCCCCGGTTATCCCATTAAAATCCTGCGCAAAACGGCCCGGGGAAAGACCTTTTACATCAAAGTTGGTGACAACCGCTTTGCCATTCGCAAAAAAGAGGCTGCATGCATCGTGCTGAAGTAAAGAAAACCGCATCTAAAGTACGCACCTTCAAGGTCGGCCTGCTCGGCAATCCAAATTGTGGGAAGTCTTCCGTATTCAATTACCTGACAGGCTTACGCCAAAAAACAGGCAATTTCCCCGGGGTAACCGTTGACAAAAAAACCGGCAGCTTCTACCTCGCTTCCGACCTCAAAATCGTCCTTACAGACTTCCCGGGCACCTACAGCCTCTACCCCACATCCCAGGAGGAACGCATCGTGCTGCGCACTTTCACCAATGCCGAAGACCCCGACTTTCCCGATGCCATCATCTACATTGCCGACCTCACGCAGTTGGAAAAGCACCTGCTGCTCTTCAGCCAGATACAAGACCTGGGCATTCCTATGGTACTGGCTCTCAACATGGCCGACCTTGCTGCCAAACGCGGCATACAAGTCAAGCGCGAACAACTGGAAAAAGAACTGCAAGTACCCGTAGTGCTCATCAGCGGCCGCACAGGGCATCACATCGAAAAACTCAAAGAACGCCTCAAAAACGTCATAGACTCCTGCTTCCCGCCCTCGGCTGATAAGGAATGCTTTAAGCCGCAGCGCAGCCAGCTCTTTTACCGGCAAACTTCCCAGGAAAAACGCATCAGCCAAGCCATCCGCAAATTGCTGCCCGGGCTGCAAAGCGACTACCAGGCCCTGCTCATCGCTCACCACTACGATTCCCTGCCCCACCTCAGCAAAGTACAAAAGCAAAAAGTCGCCGATATCGTCGAAGGCGAAGAGTTTGACGAATTGCGGGCACAGGTCGAGGAAACCATGATGCGCTTCAAGCAACTCACGCCCCTGGTGCGAAAACATTTGGCGAAAGCCGGAAGCGAAAACCTCCTGACCTCCAGCCTCGACAACATCCTGACGCACCGCTGGTGGGGCCCGCTCATCTTTTTTGTCATCATGCTCTTCGTCTTCCAGGCTATTTTCAGCTGGGCCTCCTACCCCATGGATTGGATAGACAGCGGTTTTACCAACCTCAGCAATTATTTGGCGCGCACCCTTCCGGAAAATGCCCTTACGGACCTGCTCATCAATGGCATCGTCGCAGGCTTGGGAGGCATCGTCATCTTCGTACCGCAAATTGCCATTCTGTTTTTCCTCATCGGCATACTCGAAGAAGTCGGCTATCTGGCCAGAGTGGTCTATCTCTTCGACGGGCTGATGCAGCGCTTCGGCCTCAGCGGGCGCAGCATTGTGTCGCTGATATCGGGCGGGGCCTGTGCCATTCCGGCCATCATGAGTACGCGCACCATCTCCAACTGGAAAGAGCGCCTCATCACCATACTCGTTACTCCCTTCATCAGCTGCTCGGCACGCATACCGGTTTATACGGTGCTCATCGCCTTCGTGGTGCCGCCTAAAAAAGTGTGGTGGATTTTTGACCAACAGGGACTGGCCTTCATGGGGCTGTACCTCATCGGTATTTTTGCCGCCCTCGGCTCGGCCTACACCCTGAAACACATCCTGAAAGCCAAAGAAACGGCTATGCTCATCATCGAACTGCCCGAGTACCGGCTGCCCATCTTCCGCAACATCCTCTATCACGTGCGCCAAAAAGTACGCGCCTTTGTCTTTAATGCGGGCAAAATTATTTTGATGATATCCGTCTTACTCTGGGGGCTGGCCAGCTACGGCCCGCCGGGAGCCCTGGAACAAGCCCGCCAAACAGCCCTCGAACAGGCCCAAAGCCGGCAATTGGACGAGCAAGACACCCAAAACCTCATCGCCGCCAAAGAAATCGAAGCCTCCTATGCCGGCCTGCTCGGCAAAAGCATGGAGCCCCTCATCAAACCCCTCGGCTACGACTGGAAAATCGGCATCGCCCTCATCACTTCCTTCGCCGCCCGCGAGGTGTTCGTCAGCACCATGTCCACCATCTATAGCATAGGCAGCGATGCCGAACCCATGCGCCTCAAAGACCGCATGGCCCAAGACATCAACCCCGATACAGGCCAACCCACCTATGGCCTGGCAACAGCCGTTTCCCTCCTCCTCTTCTACGTCCTCGCCATGCAGTGCATGAGCACGCTGGCCGTCGTCCGCAGAGAAACGGGCAGCTGGAAATGGCCGGCACTGCAGTTTTTCTTTATGACAGGCCTGGCTTATTTAGTCAGTTTAATGGCTTATCAGAGTTTGGTGTAGCTTTCCTCCAAAATCCTTTGCATTTTGGCCTCGCCGCCCCTCTGACTCCCCAAATGGGGAGGACCCCCTCCCGCAAAATGCAAAGGTGCTGGCCCTGTATGAAGCATAGCCGAAGTTCAACGACTTTGCATTTTTTTTGCGGGTGGCCATTCCCCCCCGCTTTGGGGGGGCCAGGGGGGGGTGGATGGCTAAAAAAACTACTCCTCCTCCATCCAACGCCGCAGCGCACTAAACACCTTTTCGCGCTGCTCCGGGCTCATGTTGCGAATGCGGGCCCGACCGTGATCAGCTCCCTTGACCGTAATCCACAGGGCATCTACTTTGTCGGAAGGCGGTACGCCCGTAGCCGACCAGGTGTCTATCTCGCCGTAGATGTAGATGAAGCGATTGCCGTTTTCCTGTAGCCACTTATAGACCTTGTTGGGCAGGCTGTAGTCGTGAGGCACATCCAACTTGTAAGGCACAAAAGCCGCATTCGGATGCGGATGCATGGGCAGGGCCTTGAGCAAGCCCTTAAAATCTTCGGTCTCATAGCCGTAATACCCCATCTGCGTGGCAGCCTGATAGTAATGTGGCCCAAACAAACGCAAATGTTCGTCGTCCCAGAAAGAAAGGTCGGCGACGTCCATGAGGTGAGCCGTCAGCTCATCTATAGAGGTCTTTTTCGGGTCGGGTACGGCCTTGCAGCCAAAACCCATTTGCCAGAGAGAAAACGGATACTCCAAAACGGCATACTCAAAAGCCTGGTCTAAGGTCAAATACGTAAATTCATTGCCGCCGCCTTTGGCGTACCACTTCAGGCGCTCCAGCACTTCATCGCGGTGTTTGAGCATGTACCTTTGGTAGGCATAAATCTTTTGCCGGCATTCATCCGAGCCCATGGTGTCGAAGAAGGCGTAAATGCGGGGGTCTTCTGCGCTGAGGTTGAGCGGAGCAACATAGGGCACCGAGGCCGTTACGTCATCGGGATAAAAGTAGCGGTAGAAAATGGTCGTCTGCCCTCCCTTGCTGATGCCTGTGCTGATCCAATCTCCCCGATAGATTTGCCCCAACACTTCGCGAATGTGGTGCAAATCTGCCGTCTGCTGCTCTAAGGTCAGGTACTTCCAATATGCCTTGGTTTTGGGATCGGCATGATGGGGCTTGGAGGCTCCAAAATAACGGTGCTCCACATCCACCTGATTGGCCTTGAGAGCCAGCGTCAGCTCATACATGCGATTGGCCGGGCGCATATAGCCCTCCGTGCAAATCACCATGGGAGCATCAAAATCCACATGCGTCAAAAAGGCGCGTTGATAAAAATACCCCTTACTCTCATCTTCATGGTCAATGGGCTGCTTGATGCGCAATTCATACACCTCGCCCGGATAATCTCCGTTCTTTTTGATCTTGGTAAAAATCACATCGGGCAACTCGTACAAACTGCGAGCCACAGAATCGGCCATCAAATCCTGTATTTCCTGGGCCTGCAAAAAGCGTACAGGAAGCAACAGGCAAAAAACGAAAAGGAAAGATAAATGTTTCATATTTTTCATGATTGAAGTGAACAATGTATTTGTGTCAAAACTGCTCCAACGCTAAACGCTAAACACTAAACACTAAACCAAAAAATTCACGCACTCGCCCTTCTTAAGCGATCATTCACTGCTCTTCCGAGTCCTTCTTCCGGGAGCAGTTCGGCGAGGATGACGTCTAAGCCCATGGCGTCAAGTTCGTGCATGGCGGCGAACAGGCGCTGTGCAGCTTCCGCCAAATCGCCCTTTGGCGAGAGCAGACGCTGCCGGCTTTCCGGCAATCCGGGTAGCATTTGCCGAAAGGCCAAAACCCCTGCGCGCCGCCCGCTGTACTTTCGAGCCAATTCGCTCAACTCGCCCAGCACCAGGGGCGTGCGCGGCGCATAATGGCTCTTCAACATACCGGGTGTCGCTGGCTTGGAAGAGGACTGTGCGCGCACCTCCACAGGGCCAATCAACTCTTCAATGGCTTCCACACTCAAACCGCCTTTGCGATAAATGACGGGCTTGCCCTGTTCAAAGCCCAGAATGGTGGACTCCACCCCCACCCTGCAGGCGCCGCCATCCAAAATACCCGCAATGCGATCGCCCAACTGCTTTTGGACGTGCTCCGGCCGCGTGGGGCTGATGTAGCCGAAGGGATTGGCCGAAGGCGCAGCAAGGGGGAAATCGAGCATTTTCAAAAGCTCCAGACTCAAAGGATGCGCCGGCACGCGCAAGGCAACCCTTGGCAGGCCCGAAGTAACCAAATCCGGAATTTCCGGCGATTTTTGCAACAGCAAAGTCAATGGACCCGGCCAATGGGCTTTCGCCAAATGCTCTGCCTGCGCCAACACTTCGGGCGCCACGCCCTGCGTCAGGCTCCGGGCCTGCTCCCAGCTCCCCACATGCACGATGAGCGGGTCGAAAGCCGGACGGTTTTTGACGCGAAATATCTCCAACACAGCTTCTTCATCCAGGGCATTGGCAGCCAGGCCATACACCGTTTCGGTGGGGATGGCCACCAGCTGGCCGGCTTCGAGCGCTTTTTTTGCAGCAGAGAGATTCATACCCATAACATCGCGGCCCGGAAAAGCTACTTTCAGGCATTCAAAACATTCACCGCGCCTTGGCTGGTGATCAAGTAATCGTCTTCGATGCGAATACCTCCAAAGTCCAGGTATTTTTCCACTTCCGTATAATTGATGAAGTTTTCGTGTTTTTTCTCAGCTTTCCATTGACTGATGAGCTCGGGGATGAAGTAAATGCCCGGCTCTACGGTAATTACAAAGCCCGGCTCCAGGGCTCGTCCCAGCCTCAGGTAGGCCAGGCCGAATTGATCGCTGCGCCGCACCTGCTCGTCATAACCCACGTAATCCTCGCCCAGGCTCTCCATATCGTGTACGTCTAAGCCCATCATGTGCCCCAGCCCGTGCGGAAAAAAGAGCGCATGAGCGCCGGCAGCCACGGCCTCTTCGGGATCTCCCTTCATCAACTTCAGTTCTTTCAGGCCCCGGGCGATGACCTTAGAGGCCAGCAGATGCACCTCGCGATAAGGCACGCCCGGCTTGCAGGCCTTTACAGCTTCCTCTTTAGCTGCCTTCACCAAATCGAAGATGTCCTTCTCCCGATCGGTAAAGTGCCCCGCAACGGGAATGGTGCGGGTGATGTCGCCCGCGTAGCCCATAGGTGATTCGGCGCCCATGTCGCAGAGCAACAGCCCTTCGAAGGGAAGGGGCTCAAAACTGTAATGGTGGTTGTGGAGAATTTGGCCGTTGGTGGTCAGTATGATGGGATAAGCCAGGCCTGCAGCCAGATTTCTGGCCAGAGACTCCGCAAGGGCAACGAGCTGTTCTTCCGAAGACACCATCGGCTGACAGCGCTCCTTCACACTGTTATGCATGAACATACTTGCCGACACGGCAGCCTTAATCTGCTCAATTTCCTCCTCGCTTTTATGCGAACGCTGAGCCACTACAGCACGGATAAAAGACTCCGACGGCGCTGCTTCAATCTCCGCCCGCCTCTTACCCAACCAATCGCTGAGGTGCGCTACATGTTCACAGCGATACGGCGGCAAATAGTGAACCGCTCCCGTGGCTTTCGCCAAATGCCCTCGCAACTCGGACAGGCTCAAAACCCCGTCCAGTCCACCTGCCTCAGCCCACTCTGTCAGGCTCGTCTGCCTGCCCGACCAGATGGCGTCTTCCACTCCGTACTCCTCCCCACACAGCCAGCTCTTGCCTTCAGCCGGATCCAACAACAAAGCTACATCCGGACGGGAAATGCCCGAAAAATACAGCACATTGCTGTCTTGCCGGAAGGTATAAGGATTGGCCCGAAAGTTTCTTGGGCTTTCACCATTGCCATAAATCAAAAGAAGGCCTGTATCTACCTGTTCCATCAATTTCTTGCGGCGCCGGCGATACGTGTCGGGAGAAAACATCTGGTTCATATCGGCTGATTTGTTTACCTTTGAGAACGACTTGCTGCAAGTTCCTTTACGGCAAATGTAAGGTTTTATTCGGACTGCATAAAAGGCTACACCGGTATGAGCAATTTCATTCAACGGGAACACCAACTCAAAGGCGCCGAAGAGCGCCCTTTCACCTTAGACTACACCCTGCTCGACGATGGCAAAACAGACAAGCCCCTCATCGTTTTTTGCCACGGCTTCAAGGGCTTCAAAGACTGGGGCCATTGGGGCGAAGTGGGAAAGGCCTTTGCCCGCGAGGGCTTTGCCTTTGTCAAATTCAACTTCTCACACAACGGCACCACGCCCGAAACGCCTCGGGATTTTTCCGATCTGGAAGCCTTTGGCCGCAATACGTACAGCAAAGAACTCTACGACCTGCAAGTCGTCCTGGACTGGCTGAGCGAAGCGAAAGAACTCCCCCCGGGCCTCATAGACAACCGGCGAATCTGCCTCAGTGGCCACAGCCGGGGTGGGGGCATTGCCATTTTGCAGGCGGCCCGCGACAAGCGCATTAGCGCTTTGACGACCTGGGCCTCTGTGGCGCGCCTGGATTACTCCTGGCAAAATCCCGAGCTGATCGAAAAGTGGGAAAGAGAAGGCGTTATCTACGCCTACAACGGCCGCACCAAACAGCACATGCCTTTGTACTTCGAGCTGTATCGCGATTTTCAGGCTCACAAAGAAGAATACGACTGCTGTCGCGCTGCAGCCTCCCTGCAAATTCCCATGCTCATCATCCACGGCACCGAAGACCCCGCGGTATCCGTACAGGCTGCCAAAGACCTCAAAGCCTGTCAGCCCGCAGCCGAGTTGGTGCTCATCGAAGGCGCCGACCATGTCTTCGGCGGAAGACATCCCTGGACGCAGGGCGCACAGCTCCCCGCTCCCACCCTTGAGCTCATTCGGCATCAGGCAGCTTTTTTAAACAGACAGTTGTCTGCCTAAAAAAAAACTGTCCCCAGGCAGGGACAGTCTCTCTAAAACCAAAGTACACTATTGTCGGGAAACAACAGGTAAAGGATATCATGGGATAAAAGCTTTACCCTTATCCCGAGGGGGGCTGCAAGGGGTTTAAGAAAGGGAGAGAAGCCCGGAATATCGCTCTTTGGGATTAACGGAATGCAGTTCACGTATGCTCAAGCTTCTTTCCCCCTTTCCATAGGTAAAGAGACAAAATCACCCATTTTCCACACGCCTGAGGAGATTTTTTTTATTTTGGGCACAAAACAAGACGGTCATCCATGGAGATTTGCATTGTAGGAGCCGGCCCGGGAGGAGCTGCAGCAGCTTTGAAGTTGAGTTATCTGGGCATTCCCAGCGTATTGATCGACAAGCAGGTTTTCCCCAGAGATAAAGTTTGCGGCGATGCCCTCAGCGGCAAGGTCATCACGCTGCTCAACCGTCTGGACCCCGCCATCATGCAGCGCTTCGGGCAAATCCCACGGCAACCCGTCTGGGGTATTCGCTTCATCGCTCCCAACCAAAAAATCATTGACCTGCCCTTCAAAGTAAACTACGACCCCCTGGCAGAGCCCGCCCCGGGCTTCGTCGCCCGCCGCATGGATTTCGACAATTTCCTCATCAGCGAAGTCAAACGACGCGACAACATCCGCCTGATGGAAGGCGTGGAGGTGGCTGAAATAGAGCGCATAGAAAAAGGCTATAGCATCAAAGACAAAAACGGAACCACCCTGGTCGAAACGCCCCTGCTCATCGTTGCCAACGGAGCCCACAGCCAATTTGCACGCAAACAGGCCGGCATGAAAAAAGAGTTGAAGCACTACGCTGCAGCCGTGCGGGCTTATTATGAAAACGTCTCCGGCTTTCATCCCGATGGCTTCATCGAACTGCACTTCCTCGAAGACATCATCCCCGGCTATTTCTGGATTTTTCCGCTGGCCGACGGCGGTGCCAATGTGGGCCTCGGGATGCGGGCCGATTTCGTCAAAAAAAAGGGGCTGAGCCTGCGCAAAAAAATGGAGGAGATCATCCACAGC